>DATLHT010000401.1:0-7048 GCA_035539795.1 Burkholderiaceae bacterium | reverse complement strand
CAGCGAGTACGACCGCATTCTCGATGCCGCCGATCCAGGTATGACGCCGCATCTGACATTCGATCCGGCCGACGATATCGCCGCGCCGTTCATCAGCGCCGGCGCCCGTCCGCGCGTGGCGATCCTGCGCGAGCAGGGCGTGAACTCGCAGGTGGAAATGTCGTACGCCATGGCGCGTGCCGGCTTCGATACCTACGACGTGCATATGAGCGACCTGATCGCCGGCCGCGCCGATCTCGCGGACTTCAAGGGCTTCGTCGCGTGTGGTGGCTTCAGCTACGGCGACGTGCTCGGTGCAGGCGAGGGCTGGGCCAAGACCATCCTGCTGAACGGCAAGATGGCTGAGCAGTTCGCTGCCTTCTTCAACCGTGCCGATACATTCGCACTCGGTGTCTGCAACGGCTGCCAGATGATGAGCAACCTCGCGCCGATCATCCCCGGCGCGGGCGCCTGGCCGCGTTTCACGCGCAACCAGTCTGAGCAGTATGAGGCGCGCCTCGCGCTGGTGGAAGTACAGGCGTCGCCGTCGATCTTCTTTGCCGGCATGGAAGGCAGCCGGATTCCCATCGCCGTGGCGCATGGCGAAGGTTTCGCCGACTTCTCGCAGCATGGCGACCGCGCCGCGGCACCGGTTGCACTGCGTTTCGTCGACAACCATGGCAAGCCGACCGAGGTGTATCCGCTCAATCCGAACGGTTCGCCCGACGGTATTACCTCGGTGACCACCACCGATGGCCGTTTCACCGTGCTGATGCCGCACCCGGAACGGGTGTTCCGCGCCGTTCAGATGAGCTGGCATCCGGAGGAGTGGGATGGCGACAGCCCGTGGATGCGGATGTTCAGGAATGCGCGGAAGTGGGTGGGTTGAGCGACATATCGCGCTGACCGGCGTTGCATTGACAAAAAAACGGCACCCCGAGGGTGCCGTTTTTGTTTTTGCTGCACGTTCAGCGAATCACGATCAATGCAAGGAGGCCTCGGTGGTGGCAGAGCCGTGGTATGCGATCCGGAGGTGGCAGGAAGGACCAGCAAGAATGCAGCGCGCAAGGCGTTGTAGCAGCAGGTGCCTTCCGGAAAAATGCATCATCAGAATTTCTCGAACTTCCCCAGGTAGCGCCATTGTCCCGGCGGCAGCGCGCCGAGGACTACGCGCCCCATGCGGATTCGCTTCAGCCCCAGGACCTGCAGACCGACCAGTTCGCACATGCGGCGGATCTGCCGTTTCTTGCCTTCGCGCAGTACGAAGCGCAGTTGCTCGGGGTTCTGCCAGCTGACCTTGGCCGGCTTGAGCGCCACGCCGTCGAGCGACAGGCCATGCTGCAGCTTTTCCAGAGCTTCTGTGGGAAACACGCTTTGCACATCACGGTCGACGACGCTCTGCGGCGTCGCATAGGCCACGCGCACCAGATACTCTTTTTCGGTCGTGGAATCTTCGCCGATCAGGGCCTTGGCGATGCGTCCGTCCTGCGTCAGCACGAGCAGGCCGGTCGAGTCGATGTCGAGCCGGCCAGCCGGTGCAAGGCTCTTGCGATGCCATGGCTGGAAACGCTTGCCGGAAGTGTCTTCTTCCCACTGGTTCTCTGCCTTCACCAGCGTCACGGCCGGCGTGTAGCCATCCTCGGCCTGGCCGGAGACATAGCCGACCGGCTTGTGCAGCAGAATGGTGACGCGCTCTTCCTGGACGCTGCGCGCAGCGGCGTCGATTTCGATCCGTGCGTCTTCGGGGATACGCGTGCCGAGTTCGGTCACTGCTTCGCCGTTCACACGGACCCAGCCGCGCGGGATCCATTCGTCGGCTTCGCGGCGCGAGCAGAGGCCCAGTTCGGACATGCGCTTGGACAGGCGGACGCCGGTCTGGTCATGCCCCGCTTCATTCGGCTCGCTGGCCTGCCGCATATCCGTTGTGGCGCGGCGTGGTTGAGGTGCGGCGCCTTCGGCGGGGCGTGGGCGCTCCGGCCTGCTTGCTGGCTTGCGCCGGTCGTCCGTATTGCGCGCGGATGCGTAGTCGGATCGGCCTGCGCCATTGCGTGGCGGATGCGCGTTCTCGCCTCGGTCGCGCCACTCGGAACGGCGCGGTGCACCAGGCGCGTAATCGCGTTCATCCTTACGTGCACGCGGAGCATAGGGGCGCTGGGTATTTCCATCGTCCCGCCTGCGCTCCGGAGGGCGTTCCGAGGAGTATCCCGGGCGTCGCTCAGATTGCCCTTGAGGTTTGTGATCCTGCCAGGGGCGCGCCGATCCCGAGCGTTCGGATGCGTGCCCTCCGTCACGCGGTGTGCGTGCAGGGCTTCTTGATGGCGGCGTATCCCGGGAGCCGCTGCGATCACCGCGGTAACTTCGGTCGCCACCCTCATTGCGCTCACTACGGAAGCCGTGGCTATCACGGTCGCTGCGGTCGCCACGGAAACCTCGATCCCCGGCGCCGCTACCTTGACTGCGGAAGCCGCGGTCAGCAGTGTCGCCGCGATTATCACGAAAGCCGTGGCCACTTCGGTCGCTACGCTCGCTGCGGAAACCTCGATCACCCGAGTCGCTGCGCTCATTGCGGAAGCCTTGACCGCCGGCGTTGCCGCGCTCACCACGAAAGCCACGGTTATCGCTACGCTCGCCGCGGAAGCTCCGGTCACCAGCATCGCTGCGGAAACCTCGGTCATCACGATTGCTGCGATCACCCCGGGCGCCGCGATCACCACGGTCACCACGGTCGGCATGGCTGCCTCGATCGCGAGAGCCACCACGATCCACGAAGCCTGCTGGTTTCGCGCGCGCTGGCCTGCCAGCAGGACGATCGGCTTCACTTGTGCGCTGGGCTGGTGCGCGGGCGTCGCCACCCCGGTTCTTGCCATCAGCCTTGGTCGGCGCAGGGCGGGCGAGGGCAGCTTCACGCACGCGTTTCCGGTTGAGGTCGGAGACGCGTACCGGCCGTGCAGGACGGGCCGGGGCCGATGGGCTGGATGCGGCATCGCCGGCGGGGCGCTTGACGCCAAGAGTACGGCGTGGCCGCGAAGAATCATTCATGGTGGACTCAGGTAGCAGGGTGATGTCGATGGTGGTGCTTATACCACCAACGCATCGAGAAGATCGGTTTCGAGGCGCAGTTGCAGCTTGCTGTTCTCGGCGAGGCGGGTGCCGTCAATCAGAAAAACGTCTTCCACGCGTTCGCCGAGCGTATTGATGTGCGCAGTATGAAGCGATATGCCGTGGCGCGCGAGCACGCGCGCAATGGCATAGAGCAGGCCGGTGCGGTCATTGGCAGATACTGATAGCAGGTAATACTGGCCGCGCTCGTCGGGCCGCAGGTCGACGCGTGGCTTGATCGGGAAGCTGCGCGACTGGCGTGACAGGCGTCCACGGGTCGGTTCGGGCAATGGGGCGTCGTGCTCGAGGTGGATCACCAGTTCATGCTCGACCAGGGCGATGATGTCGCGATAGTGCTGCACACTGTCCGGATCGGTGATCTGGAAGGTATCCAGCGCGTAGCCATGTCGCGTGGTGTGGATCTTGGCATCAAGAATCGAAAAGCTCTTGCGGTCGAAGTAGCCGCAGATGCGCGCGAACAGGTCGGTCTTGTCGCGCGTGTAGACCGCCACCTGCAAGCCCTCGCCAGCCTGAGACAGGCGCACGCGCACGATGGGCGTCGGACTGTTGACTTTGTCGTGCAGGTGCCGTGTGAGCCAGGCGATATCGCGCGCATCGTGGCGCAGGAAGAAGGCAACGTCGAGTTGATCCCACAGCGCTTCGTGTGCGCGGCTGTCCATGGTGACCAGACGCAGCAGGCTGATGGCCTCTTCCTTGCGCTGCGCGAGCAGCGAATGCCGGTCAACCGCGTCGCCGCCGAGCACGCGCAGCGTCATGCGGTAGAGATCTTCGAGCAGCTTGCCTTTCCAGGCATTCCACACTTTCGGACTGGTGCCGCGGATATCGGCCACCGTCAGCAGATAGAGTGCGGTGAGGTAACGTTCGTTGCCCGCCGCCTTGGCGAAACTGCGAATGACTTCGATGTCGCCGAGATCTTTCTTCTGGGCAACCTGGCTCATGGTCAGATGATGCTCGACCAGCCAGCAGATCAGGTCCGCATCTTCCTTGGCAATGCCATGCTGCCGGCAGAAGCGCCGGGCATCGCCGACGCCGAGCAGCGAGTGGTCGCCGCCGCGGCCCTTGGCGATGTCGTGGAACAGCGCGGCGATATACAGCACCCACGGCTTGTCGAAATGCGCCATCAGCTGGCTGCAGTACGGAAACTCGTGGGTGTGTTCGACGATGGCGAAACGCCGGACATTGCGGACCACCATCAGGATATGCTGATCCACCGTGTAGACATGGAACAGGTCATGCTGCATCTGCCCCACGATGCGCCGGAAATTGATGAGATAGCGGCCCAGCACACTGGTCTGGTTCATCAGCCGCAGCGCATGTGTAATGCCGCGGGGTTGCTGGAGGATGGCCAGGAACAGCTTGCGGTTTTCCGGATCCTGCCGCCACTTGGCATCCATCAGTGTGCGGGCGTTATACAGGGCTCGTAGCGTGTTGGCGGACAGCCCTTTCACGCCACTGGCCTGCTGGTAGACCAGGAAGGTTTCCAGAATCGCGTGCGGGTTCTTCTCGTAGATATCAGGCTCGCTCACTTCGAGCATGCCCTGGCGCTCGTAGAAACGTTCGCTAAGCGGCCGGATGACGGCTGATTCCTGCGGGAATAGACGGGCCTCGATATTGAGCAGTAGCACAGTGTTGAGCTGCGTGACAGCCTTGGCGACCCAGTAGTAGCGTCGCATGAGCAATTCGCTGGCACGCTTGACACTGTTGCCGCGATAGCCGAATGACTCCGCCAGCGTGGTCTGCAGGTCGAACACGAGCACATCCTGGCGACGGCCTGCGAGGATGTGGAGGCGTGCACGAATGGTCTTGAGCAGGCGCTCGTTGCGCGACAACTCCTGCGCTTCGCGCCGGGTCAGCAGCCCCTTGTCGAACAGTTCGTTCCAGCTGTCGCCAAAACCCGCGGCCTTGGTCATCCACAGGATGACCTGCAAGTCGCGCAGTCCGCCGGGGCTTTCCTTGCAGTTGGGCTCGAGCGCATACGGCGTGTACTGATACTTGGCATGGCGCTGGCGCATCTCCAGCAATTTGGCCTGGAAGAACTCGCGCGCGTTGACGGTCGGTGCAAAGCGCTGCTGGAATGTCTCGAAGAGGACCTGGCTGCCGGCAACGAGACGCGCCTCCAGCAGGGAAGTCTGCACGGTGATGTCCTGCTGTGCTTCCAGGAGGCATTCTTCGACGGTGCGCACGGCGGAGCCGAGTTCGAGCCCGAGATCCCAGCCCAGGCCGATGAACTGCTCGATGCGCTGGTTGCATTCTGCACCAGTGTTTTCCGGGACCAGCACGAGCACGTCGACATCCGAGTGCGGCGCAAGCTCGCCACGGCCATAGCCGCCAACGGCTACCAGCGCGACTTCGCGCGGCAGCTGCAGGACCGTCCACGCTTCGCGCAACGCCTCGTCAACCATGCGGCGGCGGCGCGTGAGCAGCATCTGTACGTTGTGGGTCCGCGCGAAATCCTCGTACAGCTCGCGAGTCCGCGTTTTCAGTCCAGTGCGCAGACGGGGGGCAAGGTCGGGATCGGCAAGAGTGTCCATGGGAGCGCCGTGCGGTCAGGCGGAGTTCGATGCCCCTGGGCTGACCAGGGGCAGTTGGGATGCAGTCAGGCAGCCGCCGGTGTTGCCTGGACCGGACGGGGTTGCGTGCCGGCGGAGACGGTCAGCACGTCGTGGCCGCTGTCCGTCACCAGGACGGTGTGTTCCCACTGTGCCGACAGGCTGCGGTCGCGCGTCTTGACGGTCCACTGGTCCGGCATGGTGCGGATGTCGCGCTTGCCAGCGTTGAGCATCGGTTCGATGGTGAAGATCATCCCCGGCTTGAGTTCGATACCTGAGCCCGGGCGTCCATAATGCAGGATCTGCGGATCTTCATGGAAATTCTTGCCGATGCCGTGCCCACAGTACTCGCGCACGATGGAGTAGCCGGCCTGTTCCGCATGCAGCTGGATGGCATGGCCGATATCGCCGAGGTGTGCGCCAGGGCGGACCTGGTCGATGCCTTTCCACATGCACTCGAAGGTGATCTGGCAGAGCCGCTTGGCGAGAATGGAGCCTTCGCCGACGATGAACATGCGGCTGGTATCGCCGTAGTAGCCTTCCTTGGTGATGACGGTGATGTCGAGGTTGACGATGTCGCCGTTCTTCAGCACGCGGTCACCAGGGATGCCGTGGCAGATCACGTCATTGACCGAGGTGCAGATCGACGCCGGAAACGGCGGATAGCCTGGCGGGGCGTAATTCAGCGGCGCCGGCACGGTGCCTTGCTCGTCACGCATGTAGGCGTGGCACAGCGCGTCGAGCTTGCCGGTGGTAACGCCGGGCTGGACGAACGGTGTGATGTAGTCGAGGACCTCTGCCGCGAGGCGGCACGCCACGCGCATCTGCGCGATGTCTTCGGCGGTTTTCAGGTGAATCGTCATGCTGTCCATGGTAAGGCAGCGCGGGGAGGGCGCTGCAGTAGTCGGGCGGGGCGATCTGAAAGTGATTTTCAGATCATTTTTCCCCGATCAATCCGGATAGCGCAATTATCGCACATGCCGCGCGCTTGAAAGGCTGGATCGGGGGCGGATGCATCACGCACTTCCCGGTACCTGCAATGTGCTGGCTGCGGCAGTCGACGAGCGGACGGGGTATCTGTGGGGCAACTGCCCGTCCGTCTTGAGCCCCGGGGTGAAAGCCTGTTATACTTGCGGGCTAGGTATCTCGGGATTGTGTCCTGTCGGACCCGACTCAATGCCTAAATCGCGAGCCGCGCCATCCGGGGTGTTCCTGTTGAGGAATGTCGGGCGCGTCTTCAGACCTAACCCTATTGGAGAATCCTCATGGCTGTGACCATGCGCGAAATGCTGGAAGCCGGCTGCCACTTCGGCCACCAAACCCGCTTCTGGAACCCGAAAATGGCCCCCTTCATTTTCGGGCATCGCAACAAGATCCACATTATCAACCTCGAAAAGACG
>DATLHT010000400.1:0-5485 GCA_035539795.1 Burkholderiaceae bacterium | reverse complement strand
GTCATGCGCAACCGCGACAGCGACTATCCCTACCGCTTCGACAGCTACTTCTATTACTTGACCGGCTTCACCGAGCCGGAGGCCGTGCTGGTCCTGATCGCAGGCGCAGACGGCGCCCAGCGCAGCGTGCTGTTCTGCCGGCCCAAGCATGAAGAACGCGAGATCTGGGACGGCTTCCGCTTCGGCCCGGCCGCCGCCAAGGATGCGTTCGGCATGGACGAGACGCACGCCATCGAGAACCTCGATTCGATCCTGCCGGACATGCTGGCCAACCACGCCCTGGTGGCCGCGCCGCTGGCCGACTCCGGCAATATCGACCGGCAGATCCGCCGCTGGATGCGCACCGTGCGGGCGCAGGGCCGTGCCGGGATCGGCGTGCCGGCGCAGCTGCTCGACGTGCGGGCGCTGCTCGATGAGATGCGGCTGTTCAAGGATGCGCACGAGCAGGACATCATGCGCCGCGCCGCACGCATCGCCGCCCACGGCCATGTGCGTGCCATGCAGACGGCGCGCCCCGGCCTGCGTGAATATCATCTCGAGGCCGAACTGCTGTATGCCTTCCGCCACGCGGGCGCGCAGAGCGTGGCCTACAACTCGATCGTCGCCAGTGGCGCCAACAGCTGCGTGCTGCACTACCGCGCCGGCAACACCATGCTGGAGGACGGCGACCTGTGCCTGATCGATGCCGGTTGCGAGCTCGATGGCTACGCCTCCGACATTACCCGTACTTTCCCCGTCAGTGGCCGCTTCAGCGGACCCCAGCGCGCCCTGTACGACATCGTGCTGGCTGCGCAGCAGGCTGCCATCGACCGCACACGCCCTGGCACCCCATACAATGAACCGCACGAGGCAGCCGTCCGTGTGCTGGCGCAAGGCATGCTCGACACCGGTCTGCTGAACCGTGATGCGGTCGGTACGCTGGATGACGTGATCGCCAACGGTAACTATCGGCAGTTCTATATGCACCGTACCGGGCACTGGCTCGGCATGGATGTACATGACGTCGGCGAATACCGCGATGCGGCTGCCGGCGGCGGGGAGCGCCCATGGCGCGCGCTGCAGCCCGGCATGGCGCTGACGGTGGAACCCGGCATCTACGTGCGGCCGGCCGAGGGTGTGCCGGAACCATTCTGGCATATTGGCATCCGTATCGAGGACGATGCCATCGTCACCGCCAGCGGCTGTGAGCTCATCACGCGTGACGTACCGGTCGAAGCCGATGCCATCGAAGCGCTGATGCGCGACGCGCGGCCCTGAACACGGCCGGCAATGGCGAGGTGCGCAGTGGAACTCGGCAGCGTTGGCTGATCCCGGCATCCGCGCTTCACTGACCGGCGATCGACTCGATACGATGCACCGCCAGCGGCGCATCTCAATCCAGATCCAGCAGGAGACCCTATGTTGAGTTTTTTTCAGCGGCTGTTCGGCGTCGGCCGGCGCGACAGCCAGACCATGACCGGCACGCAGGGCAACGCTGATGCCGCGGTCGACCCCAATGCGCCATTCATCGCCTCACTGCACGACGACCGCGTGGTCGTCCACCTGCCCAATGGCAAGCGCGAGGAAGTGGAGTGGAACAAGCTCGAAACCGTGGTCGTCCGCCATATGAACGAAGGCAGCTGGGCCGACGAGAGCTGGCTGATCCTGGTCGGCACCAAGAAGAGCCGCCAGGGTTGCGTGGTGCCCTCGCATGCCGAAAACTTCGCGGCACTGCTCGAGCGGGTCGGCGCACTCCCCGGCTTCGACATGGAGGCGTGCGAGCGCACCATCGCCACGCCGGGTCCCGATGCCGTGTGCTGGGAGCGCGGCAAGTCCTCCACCGCGCAAGCCCGTGGCAACTGAGACCTTCGACCTCGCCATCGTTGGCGCCGGCCCGGTCGGGCTGACGGCTGCGTTATGGCTGTTGCGTACCACGCAATGGCGCATTGCGCTGTATGACGCGCGTGACCCGGAGCTGTCGCATGCCGATCCGCGCACCATCGCCCTCTCGCACGGCAGCGCCACGCTGTTGCAGAGCGTGGGTGCATGGCCGCTGCATGCCTCGGCCATCGAACACATCCATGTCTCGCAGCGCGGCTTCTTCGGCCAGACGACGCTGCATGCCGCCGACTACGGCGTGCCGGCGCTCGGCCATGTGGCGCGCTACGGCGCGGTCAGCCACCGCCTGCATCAGGCGCTCGACGCCTACGCCGGCGATCCTCGCCTGACCCTGATCCCGCGCACGGCAATCACGGCACTGGAGCAGGCTGGCGATCGTGTCGTCATCCGTACGGCTGAAGGTACAACCACAGGAGCAGCCGCCACTGCCACACTGGCAATCCAGGCCGAAGGCGGCCTGTATCACGAGCAGGCGGGCAAGCAGCGGCAACGCGACTACCAGCAGACTGCCATCGTGTCTCATGTGACATGTGAAGCGCCGCGACCGGGCTGGGCCTGGGAACGCTTCACCACCGAAGGCCCGCTGGCGCTGCTGCCGCAGGATGACGGCTTCGCGCTGGTCTGGTGCTGCACCGCCGAGCACGCCGCGGAACGCATGGCCATGGCGGACCAGGAATTCCTCACGGCGCTCGGCGAGGCGTTCGGCCAGCGCATGGGACGCTTTCTCACGACCACGCGCCGCCACCATTTTCCGCTCGGCCTGAACGCCACAAGCGAACTCGTCCAGGGACGCATCGCCGCCATCGGCAATGCCGCGCAGACCTTGCATCCGGTAGCCGGCCAGGGGCTGAACCTCGGCCTGCGCGATGCCTTCGTGCTGGCCAGCGCCCTGCGCGACAGTCTCGATCCCGCTGCCCTGCAGCACTTTGCCCGGCAACGTGCCGCCGACCGCCGCCTGACCATCGGTGCGACGGACCTGCTGCCGCGCCTGTTTGCCATTCCGTCCGGCTTCGCCGGCCACGCGCGCGGCGCGGCACTGGCGCTGTTCGACCTGCTGCCACCACTCAAGCGCTCCGTGGCGCGGCACATGATGATCGGGCAACGCTAGCGCGTCACCTTGCAGCAGGCACACCGAGAGGTTAGCGTCCGGAACGGGAGACTATCTGGCACACCTTGCTTGCGAGAGCACTGACATCCCAATGGATCACATCGACGGCATTCCTGCAGTGAAGGACTGCCGGATGGTGCAACCATCACGATGCACTGCATCATCGAAATCCTGCATCGCCACGCATTGCGTCCGCAAATTTTTGCCTAATATTTAGGCATCTGGCGATTTTGGCGGTAGAATAGCGCCTTGCCCATAACATTCGATCCCCCGCCCGCGCAGCGCGCGGCGGGGCATTCTTTTTTGTGCTGCTTCCAGCGACAGACCGCGTGCAGATCGGACCACATCTTCTTCGCAACAACCTGTTCGTCGCCCCCATGGCGGGTGTGACGGACCGCCCGTTCCGGCAGCTGTGCAAGCGCCTGGGCGCGGGCTATGCCGTATCGGAGATGGTGGCGTCCAATGCCCAGCTGTGGAAGAGCGAAAAGACCATGCGGCGCGCCAACCACGAAGGCGAGGTCGAACCGATTGCAGTGCAGATCGCCGGCGCCGAGCCGGCCATGATGGCCGAGGCGGCACGCTACAACGTGGATCGCGGCGCGCAGATCATCGACATCAATATGGGCTGTCCGGCCAAGAAGGTGTGCAATGTGGCTGCCGGTTCGGCACTGCTGCAGAACGAGCCGCTGGTGGCGCGCATCGTCGACGCGGTGGTCAATGCCGTGGCGCACGAGAGCCGCACGCCCGTGCCCGTGACCCTGAAGATCCGCACCGGCTGGAACCGCGAGAACAAGAACGCACTGTCCGTGGCGCGCCTGGCCGAAGACGCCGGCATCGCCATGCTGACCGTGCATGGTCGCACGCGCGCCGACCTGTACAAGGGTGCGGCAGAGTACGACACCATCGCCGCGGTCAAGGCTCAATGCCGCATTCCCGTGGTGGCCAACGGCGACATCACCACGCCGCAGAAGGCGCGCGACGTGCTGGCGCATACCGGCGCGGACGCCATCATGATCGGCCGCGCCGCGCAGGGCCGGCCGTGGCTGTTCCGCGAGATCGAACACTTCCTGGCAACCGGCGAACTGCTGCCGCCGCCCGAGGTGGAAGAGATCCGCGCCATCATGAACCACCACCTGCTCGACCATTACGCATTCTACGGTGAGTTCACCGGCGTGCGCACGGCACGCAAGCACATTGCCTGGTACACCAAGGGTCTGGCCGGCGCCAACCTGTTCCGCCATACCATGAACACGCTGGAAACCTCGGAGGCACAGCTCGAAGCCGTCAACCGCTTCTTCGACGCGCAGCGCGAGTTGTCCGACCGGCTGATCTACATCGACGAGCCGACCGGGGCTGACAGCGACAATAACAACACTGGGGAGCTGCTCGCAGCATGAGTCGCAACAGTATCGAATCCTGCATCCAGGAAAACCTGAAGGCCTATTTTCGGGACCTCGATGGCGAATCGCCGTCGGGCATGTACGACATGGTGCTCGCGGCGGTGGAGAAACCGCTGCTGATGAGCGTCATGGAGCGTGCTGCCTACAACCAGTCACTGGCTGCCGAGTACCTCGGCATCAACCGCAATACGCTGCGCAAGAAGTTGCAGCAGCACGGATTAATCTAACTCTGTATCCAACGATCCCTGCCCATCATGATCAAGCAAGCCCTGCTCTCGGTGTCGGACAAGACCGGCATCCTCGACTTCGCCCGTGACCTGCACGCCCTCGGCGTGACCATCCTGTCCACCGGCGGTACTGCCAAGCTGCTGGCCGACAACGGCGTGCCGGTGACCGAGGTGGCCGACTACACCGGTTTTCCGGAAATGCTCGACGGCCGCGTGAAGACGCTGCACCCGAAGGTGCATGGCGGCATCCTGGCACGCCGAGACCTGCCGGAACACATGGCCGCGCTCGACCAGCACGGCATCCCGACCATCGACCTGCTGGTGGTCAATCTGTACCCGTTCCAGCAGACCGTCGCCAAGGATGAATGCGAGCTCGGCGACGCCATCGAGAATATCGACATCGGCGGCCCGACCATGCTGCGTTCGGCGGCCAAGAATCACCGCGACGTGACGGTGATCGTCGATCCGGCCGACTACGCCACGGTGCTCGCCGAAATGCGTGCCAACCAGAACACGGTCGGCTACGACACCAACTTCCGCCTCGCCACCAAGGTATTCGCGCACACCGCACAGTACGATGGCGCGATCACCAACTACCTCACCAGCCTCGGTCCGGACAAGCTGCACCAGACACGCAGCGACTACCCCGAAACGCTGAACCTGGCCTTTGCCAAGGTGCAGGAAATGCGCTACGGCGAAAACCCGCACCAGTCGGCTGCCTTCTACCGCGACCTGACCACGCTGCCGGGCGGACTCGCCAGCTACACGCAGCTACAGGGCAAGGAACTGTCGTACAACAACTTCGCCGATGCCGATGCCGCGTGGGAATGCGTGAAGACCTTCGATCCGTCGCAGGGCGCGGCCTGCGTGAT
>DATLHT010000399.1:0-1887 GCA_035539795.1 Burkholderiaceae bacterium | reverse complement strand
CGACGTTGACCACACTGGTGCCGGTAAGCGAGAGGAAGCCGTTGTCGTTCAGCGGCACGCCTTCGAAGGTGATGCCCATTTCATTCATGCGGAAACCACGCACGAACAGGCTGGTGGCCGAGATGTCCAGGCCGAGACCGTCGGTGGCGGTGTAGCTGGCACCCGGCACGTTCTTCAGCATCGACAGGCCGTTGTTGCCCGAGACCATCGCATCCAGGTCGGTGGCATTGATGACGTAGCGGTTCGGGCCCACCACCTGGGTGGGGGCCACAGCAGCACCGCGTGGGGTGGCGATGACCTGCAGCGCGTTTAAGGTGGTGGGGGTGTCGTGCGCGGCGTCGGTGGATTCGGCAGCGTGCAGCGGTGCAACGAGGGCGGTAGCGATTGCCAGGGCAAGAAGCGTAGGTGGAGTGTTCATGGCCAGATCCAGGGTGCAGGGAGAAGAGGACGCAGGCGCACGCCCAGCGCGATGCAGCGCCGGATGGCGATGCAGTGGCTGGTGACGCGATTGCGTTGAAGGCGGGAACGGCGCAGCGCGCGCGCCGGTCAGCGGCAGACGAAGACGATCAGCTGCCGAACGATTCGATGGCGTGATTTCGACGTGCGGAAGTGTTGCATCGGACCGCCACATCCGCCATTGCACCGTGGGAAAGCGCGGTTATACGCAGGTATCGCTTTCGATGCCGCGCTATCACCTGCACGTTGCAGCGTGATGTCTGTGCGCTCGGTCAGCCTTTCGACTATTCGTGCCTGGCTCGACTTGCGCCACCCTGGATGCTGAATGATCATGTCGGCGGCGGCCGCGCGGATATCTGCGATGCCTTCCGCACGCACTGCCATGCAAGGCTCCGACGCGTTAACTCGACACTTCAAAGGACGAACGTCATGTTGAATGGATTGAAACCGCTCGCCGCAACTGCACTTTGCCTGCTCGGCCTGTCCGCCTTTGCCGAAAATGCCGCCGCCGCGCAATGGGTCGACAGCGGCCGCACTGCGTACTTCAAGCAAAGCCCCTTCTCCAGCGCATGGGAACACACCTGCACGACCGGCGGCACGCCGATCCAGGACTTCCCGGGCACCTGCGCCAACGATCCGTTCAGCGGTTGGACGACCAACTACAATGCCGCCAGCGCATCGGCCAACAACCAGCTCAATGCCTGCCACTTCGACTCGCAGAAGCTCGGCTCGGCCTGCTACGGCCTGGCGTATGCGATCAATGGGCAGGTTTACGCTGGCGGCCTGCCTGCCAGCTGCAACGTCGGTGCCCGTGCGGTGGTTGTTTCGACCCGCATGGAAACGATCGAGATCCAGAACCATGAGCTCGATGTAGAGAGCGTCCAGTCGGGCAACGAGTACGTCTGCCAGTAAAACCGTTGGTGGGACGCCGCCACCGTGCGTGGCGGCGCCCTTCTTCGTATTGCCGGCTTCTTACCGCAGCACGAAGCGCTCGATCGCCCTGGCCACGCCTTCATCGGCGTTGGTGGCGGTCTCGAAGCGCGCCACGGCTTTTACCGCATCGATGGCATTGCCCATCGCCACGCTGGTGCCGGCGTACTGCAGCATGGTGAGGTCGTTCTCCTGGTCGCCGATGGCCATCACGTTGGCGCGGTCGATGCCCAGGTGCTCGGCCAGCTTCTGCAGGCTGGGCCCCTTGCCGGCGCGGTGGTCGAACACTTCCAGGAAGAACGGCGCACTCTTCAGTACCGCGAAGCGCTCGGTCAGTGCGGCTGGCAGGCGCGCGATGGCGGCATCCAGCACCTCCGGCTCATCGATCATCATCAGCTTGATGAAGGACATGCGCGGGTCCATGTCGGCCACGCGGCGGTATGACAGTGGCATGCGCGAGAGATGCGAGTCGGCCACGGTGTAGATGCTGATGTCCTGGTT
>DATLHT010000398.1:0-2553 GCA_035539795.1 Burkholderiaceae bacterium | reverse complement strand
GTCGGGGCCACTCAACAGACCCATGAAGCGGAGCAAGCGGGCAGGCTGACACTGGCACGACGTGTGCGGGAGGCGGAAGCCTTCATCCAGCAGCGTGATCACACTGCGCAGGACGGATCGCAGGAAACTGACTAATGATTGACGCGTTCGCATGGACGGGGTCAGCGCATGTCAACGGCGCATCATCAGCTGGATGACGTCATGCTGTTCGCCCCGTTGGGGCGGGGGAAATGCCGCCAGAAACACCGGGAAGCATGTGGCGGAGGGAGCTGAGGGGAAGGCGGAAAGGCACGCCGCCAGCAGGCCCGAGCGGGTCCGCCAGCAGCGCGACACACGACAATCGGCCAGGGCGCGGTGACCTGCGCTCCAGCCTGGTTCAGGCGGTTCAGGCCTGCAGGTTGATCAATACCCGGCCACGGTTCTTGCCGGCCAGCATGTCTGCCGCGAGACGTGCGGCTTCCTCGAGCGGCACTTCCTGCGCAATCTCCTGCAGGAGCGCCGGCTTGAAGTCGCGCACGATCTGCTGCCACACCTGCTTGCGACGTTCCACCGGGCACATCACCGAATCCACGCCGAGCAGGCGCACACCACGCAGGATGAACGGCATCACCGTGGTCGGCAGATCCGCGCCACCCGCGAGACCGCACGAGGCAATCGCACCGCCGTAGAAGGTCTCGGCCAGCGCACGTGCCAGCACTAGCGAACCCACCGTATCGATGGCGGCAGCCCACTTCTGTTTTTCCAGCGGCAGCGGCGGCGTGCTCCACTCCGGTCCGGCCAGGACTTCGGCTGCGCCGAGCTGGCGCAGGTAGTCGCCATGCGTTTCCGCCTGATGCGGTGCAACCAGTGCGGCCACGGTGAAACCGAGCTGCTTGAGGATCGACACGGCCACGCTGCCGACACCACCGGCCGCGCCGGTCACCAGCACCGTGCCGCTCTCCGGCTTGATGCCGGCTTCGGTAAGCGTCATCACGCACAGCATGGCGGTGAAGCCGGCTGTGCCGAGCGCCATGGCGGTGCGCGTATCGAGTCCTTCGGGCAGCGGCACCAGCCATTCGGAGCGCACGCGCTGCACCTGCGAGTAGCCGCCCCAGAAACGTTCGCCGACGCTCCAGCCGGTCAGCACCACGCGGTCGCCGGCCTTATAGTCCGGCGAATCGGATTGCAGCACCGTACCCGCGAGGTCCACGCCCGGCACCATCGGGAAGCTGCGCACGATCTTGCCCGTACCGGTGATGGCCAGCGCATCCTTGTAGTTGAGGCCGGAGTATTCGACCTGGACCAGGACATCGCCCTCGGGCAGGGCGTCCGTGCCCATGGTGACGATTTCATGGGTGGTGGCGCCGTCTTGCTGGTTCAGCACCATGGCTTTGAATGAATTGGACATGTGGGTTTCCAGTAAGGGATTCTAGAAGGTCCGTGTTGCGGTCGGTATCGTTGGCCGTGTCAGGACTGGTCGGTGTTGGGTACGATCACGCAATCGAGTGCGGCGCACCCCTTGCCGTTCTCGAACACCGCGAGCGGATTGATCTCGACTTCCTTCACGCGGTCAGCAAAGTCCGCGATGAAGCGCGACAGATTGCTGACCATGCGCGCCACCGCAGCCTTGTCGGCTGGCGGGCTGCCGCGGAAGCCATCGAGAATGCGGGCGGCCTTGGTCGATTCCAGCGCGGCGAGGGCTTCCGTTTCGCTGATCGGCGCGATGCGGATGGCCACGTCCTTGTACAGCTCGACATGGATGCCACCGGCACCGACCACGATCAGCGGGCCGAAGTCCGGATCGACGCGCGCCCCGACCAGGATCTCTGCCACCGGCGCGGCCATCTTCTGCACCAGCAGGCCGAGCACGGCGCCGCCGCCTGCAGCACGGGCACGCGTCAGCATGTCCTCGGCGGCGTCGCGCACGGCCTCCGGCGTGGCCAGCTTGAGGCGCACGAAACCGGCGTCCGACTTGTGCACCATATCCACCACCATGCACTTGAGCACCACCGGAAAACCGATGGCGCCGGCGGCGTCCGCGGCTTCCTGTGCGGTCTGCACGAAGCGTTCTTCCGGGCCCGTCACGCCGTAGCCGGCGAGCATGTCGCGGGCTTCATGTTCGGCCGGCATGCGCGTCTGGTACTGGTCGAGTGCCGCGTTGACTTCCGTGA
The DNA here is from genome assembly GCA_035539795.1 of Burkholderiaceae bacterium. Lineage (GTDB taxonomy): Bacteria > Pseudomonadota > Gammaproteobacteria > Burkholderiales > Burkholderiaceae > Imbroritus. The sequence continues at coordinate 403 of DATLHT010000398.1, read as the reverse complement.
TGACCTTGGGCGATGTCGTTGGCAGCGGCGCGGCGGCAGGGCGGGTGGCCCAGCGCGAATAGCGCGCCAGTGCGGAGAGCGCTTCACGCGTCCCGCGTAGATACGGCACACCGACGCTCTGCGCGGCGCGCTTCAGATCCGGATGCGGATCGTCCGACAGGTTCGACAAGGCAATCAGCGGTTTACCTGCAGCTTCCGCACCGCGCGCCACGGCTTGCAGCAGCGTGGCATAGCGGCCAGCCTGTTGCGCGCCGAGGCCGGTCGGGGCGTCCTGCAACAGCAGCAAGCTGCCCACGTCCGGCTGCGAGCCCAATGCCCTGGCGCAGCCTTCCGCCACATTGGCGTCGTACAGGCCGGCCCACGTCAGATCGAGCGGGTTGGACAGATGCGCGTACTCCGGCAT
>DATLHT010000397.1:0-4286 GCA_035539795.1 Burkholderiaceae bacterium | reverse complement strand
ATCCATTTCCGTGGTCGCAGCGCAACTTCGAGGATTCCGTGCGCAGCGGCTATGTCGGCCTGCTGCTGCGCGACCAGCACGGTCGCCTGATCGGCTATGCCATCGTCATGCCGGTGGTCGACGAGATGCATCTGCTGAACATCACTATCGCCCCCGAGCAGCAGCGTCGTGGCCTGGGTGCCTGGTTGCTGCAGGCTGTCGCCGACACGGCACGCGCCTCGGGCTATCATGGCGTATTGCTCGAGGTGCGGCCATCCAATGGCGGCGCAATTGCGCTGTACCGGCGCAGCGGCTTTGCCGAGATCGGCCGGCGGCGCGGCTACTATCCGGCGGCCGAGGGGACGCGCGAAGATGCGCTGGTCATGCGCCTGCACTGGCCTGCGCCGGATGACGGCACTGCGGGCGCACACGGAGGATTCCGGCCATGAGCCGACGCGAACAGTTTCTTGATGCACTGGGCCTGATGCCTGAATGGCTGCCGCGCGACCCTGGTGCGTCCGTGGAGGCGCCTGAAGCCGGCGGAGAGGGGGAGGGCGTCGCGATTGCGGCAGTGGATAACGCGCCTGCCGGCCCGGATACGCGGTCGGCATCCGGGAATATACCTGTCTCGCTCCGGTCCGAAGGTTCCGCTCCGGCCGGGGAGGACATGCCCGTCCTGCCGCCGCAGCCTCTCGGCCGTGCGCACGGCGGTGACCCCGGTCGCAGCATAACCGGCATGTCCCCCCGCGCCGCCGAAATCGCCACGCTCGACTGGGAGCCGCTGGCCCGGCACGTGGCCGATTGCCAGGCGTGCCAGCTGTGCGAGCGCCGCACCAATACCGTGTTCGGCGTGGGCGACCAGCAGGCCGAATGGATGTTCATCGGCGAAGGTCCGGGCGAGCAGGAAGACCTGCAGGGCGAGCCGTTCGTCGGCCAGTCGGGGAAGCTGCTCGACAATATGCTGCGCGCCCTCGGCATGTCGCGCCAGCGCAATGTCTACATCGCCAACGTCGTCAAATGCCGCCCGCCGCGTAACCGCGATCCGGAGCCGGAAGAAGCCGCCCTGTGCGAGCCGTATCTGCAGCGCCAGATCGCGTTGCTGCGTCCGCGTCTGATCGTGGTGCTCGGCAAGGTCGCCGCGCATCGCCTGTTGCGCACCGACGCGCCGGTCAGCCGACTGCGCGGCCAGGTGCACGATTACGAGGGTATCCCGGTGGTGGTGACCTACCATCCTTCCTACCTGCTGCGCTCCCCGAACGAAAAGGCGAAAGCCTGGGATGACCTGTGCTTTGCGCGTGCCCTTCATGAACGATCCGGTCCGTCCGCCGGACGCGCCTGAGCGGGTCGCGCAGACACAGCGCGATTTGCGCTGGCTGGCGACATCGCCATGGTTGCTGGCGCGCGCTGCGCCGGACGGGCAGTACGCTGGCGACGCACGTCCCGCGGCCGGCGCATCCCCGGCCAGCGACGACGCGATCCTTCCTCCGCTGGCCGACTGGCCAGCGCATCTCGTCCCGGTACTGCAGCATTGGCTGGCGTCTCCTGACGGTGCCGCCAGCGTGCCACCCGTCGTCGCCGCGCCGAAGCGCCTTGGCCGCTATGCCGAACTGCTGCTGGGCGGCATGCTCGCGCATCTGCCCGGCGTGCAGGTGCTCGCAGCTAATCTGCCGATCCGCAGGATGGCCGGGCAGGGCAACGGCGTCGACACGCTGGGCGAACTCGATTTCGTCTGGCGTGATCTGGCCAGCGGACTGGTTATCCACTGGGAGCTTGCCACCAAGTTCTATCTGCTGATACCCGAGCCTGATCTGGCCGCGTCCATTACCTGGATGCACTTCGTCGGCCCCAACCTGGCCGACCGCTTTGGGGACAAATTAAGCCATATCGCCACACGCCAGTTGCCGTTGTCTCGGATTCCGGAGGCACGCGCCGCGCTCGGCTGCAATGTGGACCGGGCGGAGGCCTATCTGAAAGGGTGGCTGTTCTACCCCTTGGAACGACCCGGCGTGCGCCGGTCCGGGAGGTTGCCGACATGCCTGGCGACCGATCATCTGAACGGATGGTGGGGCACGCTCGGACAGTTCGCGGACGGCTTGCCCGGTGATGTGGATGGCCTGCGCTGGTGCCTGCTGCCCCGTGCCTTGTGGCTCTCGCCGGCCCGGCTGGATACCGGTAGCGATGGCTTGCTGGAACATGCTGACATGGTGTCTGCGCTGTACCAGCGTTTTCACAGCGGCAGCGAGGCTCCGGCCTACCGGCGGACGATCCCGGTGATGATATGCGGTTTGCGGCGTGAGACCGATGGCGCCGGGCGCAATGGCTGGTATGAAACGACACGTGGATTCATCGTGCCCGATGGCTGGACGGCGCTGGCGTTGCGCCGGGCGCATGGGGAACGGGTGGAGCCGGGCTGGCAGATGGACGGAAAGGGGGGCTGAGGAGAGGTACTGGGCCGATCCCGCTCGCACGGTGCCAGTGTCAGTGGTGCTTGTCTTCGGCGATCAGGGCGACGGAATCGAACTCGCGCTGGTTGATGCGATGTTTCTGCATCACCAGCAGCATGGTCACGCACACGAACGTGCCGAACGCGATGATGACGATGCTCACGGGGACATCGAAGCGGATCAGCAATGCATACAGGCACAGCATCACCAGGACGGAAATGTTCTCGTTGAAGTTCTGCACTGCAATGGAGTGACCTGCCGAGAGCAGCACATGGCCGCGATGCTGCAGGAGGGCATTCATCGGCACCACGAAGTAGCCGGACAGGCCGCCCAGCAACATGAGGAACAAATAAGCCATCAGCATGGCTAGCGACATCTGCATGTTGCCAATCTGGAATACCACGTGGGGCAGGGTGTCGCGTGTGTAGAAGGCCATCAGCATGACCAGCAGGCCCATCGCCACGCCGTATGGCAGCACCGACAGCGAACGCTTGAGCGGCACGCGCATGGCCGCAAGGATGGCTCCCGCCGCCACGCCGACAGCGACCACGGCTTGCAGCAACGCGCCTTGCGAAAGATTGAGCTGCAGCGACTGCTCGGCCCACTTCAGGACGATAAACTGCAGTGTCGCACCCGCGCCCCAGAACAGCGTGGTCACAGCCAGCGAGATCTGGCCCACCTTGTCGCGCCACAGCGTGCTGCAGCAATCGGCAAATTCGGAAATCAGGCGGAAAGGATTTTTTTCCTGGGCGGGATACCGGGCGCCGGTGTCAGGAATGAAGAGGTTGAAGATGGCTGCGATTAGATAGCACAGCATGATCACCATCATGGCCGCCTCGGTGGGCGATTCCACCCCGAGGTCGATGAACGGCACGTCCATCCCAAGCAGCATTTGCGAGACCTTGTGCGAGATCAGCGCACCACCCAGCACCGTGCCGAGAATGATCGAGCCTACGGTCAGGCCCTCGATCCAGCCATTGGCGGCTACCAGTTTTTCCGGTGGCAGCAGCTCGGTCAGGATGCCGTACTTGGCCGGGGAATAGGCCGCTGCGCCGAGCCCGACGACGCCGTAGGCAATCAATGGATGTGAACCGAACAGCATGATCGAGCAGCCGCCGATCTTGATGGCATTGGTGATTAGCATGACCCGGCCCTTGGGCATCGAGTCGGCAAAGGCACCGACAAAGGCCGCCAGCAGGACGTACGAGAGTACGAAGAACAGCTTGAGCAGCGGGGTCATCCAGGCCGGGGCGAGCATTTCGGTGAGAAGGGCAATGGCCACGATGAGCAGCGCATTGTCGGCCAGCGACGAAAAGAACTGCGCGGCCATGATGGTGTAAAAACCCTTCTTCATACTCTCGACTCGGTCTCCGGCGACGACGCCTGCCATGGGGTCCGTGATAGGACGACCGGGCGGCGCGTCCGGCTTTATATCACGAAAAAGCCGCCCGTCCTGTGAAAATCGCTGCGCTTTTTCCAGCTTTTCCGGGGCGCACGCGCGCTCGGGAAATCGGTCCACGGGCAGGCTGGGGCACCTTCCGGCGAGGCGTCGCAGCATTTTTGCAGGTACGTCGTCCGGATGTGTTCAAATAACGCTTTTGCATGCCATCTGGCTGACGGCTGCCTGCAATAGAGACCGGATTGCCGCGCCAGGTTCCATGCCGATTCAGGTAATTTGTCCCATGCCGAGACCCATCCGCGCCACGATCTTCCCCGCAGCCCTTCGTCACAACCTCAATGTTGCCCGCCGTTGTGCACCGCAATCGCGCGTCTGGTCGATCATCAAGGCGAATGCCTACGGGCATGGCATCGAGCGGGTGTTCGAAGGCTTGCGCGGCACCGATGGCTTCGGCCTGCTGGATC
>DATLHT010000396.1:0-3505 GCA_035539795.1 Burkholderiaceae bacterium | reverse complement strand
CACCATGGTCATCTTCATCAACCAGATCCGCATGAAGATCGGCGTGATGTTCGGCTCGCCCGAAACCACCACCGGCGGCAACGCGCTCAAGTTCTACGCGTCGGTGCGTCTTGACATCCGCCGCATCGGCTCGATCAAGCGCGGCGACGAGGTGATCGGTAACGAAACCAAGGTCAAGGTCGTCAAGAACAAGGTCTCGCCGCCGTTCCGCGAAGCCTTTTTCGATATCCTGTATGGCGCGGGCATCTCGCGCGAAGGCGAGATCATCGACCTGGGCGTGGAAGGCAAGATCGTCGACAAGGCTGGTGCCTGGTATAGCTATAACGGCGACCGGATCGGGCAGGGCAAGGACAATGTGCGCGAGTACCTGCGCGAGAATCCGGATCTGGCGCGCGAAATCGAAAACCGCATCCGCGAGCAGCTGGGCATCTCGCTGATGCAGGCTGAGGGGCCCGCCAAGGCCGACGCCGGCAACAAGGACGAGACCGGTGAGAAGGCTGAAAAAGCCGCATCCCGCAAATCGGCCGACAAGCTGGCAGCCGAAGGCTGATTTGCCTGAGCTCTCCGGCTGGCGCGATTGCATGCGCCAGCCTGCGCCATGCCCCGCCCACCCCTGAGCCTGAAAGCGCGCGCTGTCGGTTATCTCTCCCGGCGGGAGCACAGCCGTGCGGAACTGGCGCGCAAGCTGGCACCCCATGCCGAATCTGCGGAGGAGGTGTCGCTCCTGCTCGATGCCCTGGAGCGGGAGAACTGGCTGTCCGATACCCGGTTTGCCCAAAGTGTCCTGCACCGTCGCGGCGGCCGTTACGGCACGCGCAGGGTCATGCAGGAGCTTGGTACCCACAAGCTCGACGCCGATACGCTGGCGGAAGCCCGCCAGCGCTTGCAGGATACCGAATTGCAGCGTGCCCGGGCCGTGTGGCGCAAGCGTTTTGCCGCACCTGCCGATGATGCCGCCGGGCGGGCCAAGCAGGCCCGCTTTCTCCTCGCACGGGGTTTTTCTCCTGCCGTCGTTGGTCAGGTCGTGCGCGGCGCCAAGGAATGGCTTGAGACGATGGATGACGGGGATCCTGGGGATTTCGACGCTTGATTTTCCCAATAGATGGGATGCGAGCGCCTCGCTATTCCACACTGCGAACTCTGGGCACTCAGGCGGACGGGCTGGCATGCTAGAATCGCAGGATTGTTTCGGATGTATCCATTCCGGTGTATGCCTCTTCCCCAGCCCGTTAACCGTACCCTGCGCCATACTCGCGCCATCACGGCAGAAGTGTTTCTGCGGGACGACGGACTATGGGACATCGATGCGCGCCTGAAGGATATCAAGGCGCGTGACTTGATGCTGTTCACGGGTCAGCTACGTCCACAGGGCACGCCCCTCCATGATTTGTGGCTGCGCATCACGATCGATACCCAGTTCAACATCGTCGACGCGGCGGCCAGTTCCGACTGGAACCCCTATCCGGGGTACTGCGAGGCGATCGAGCCGGCGTATCGTCAGCTGATCGGGCTGAACCTGCTCAAGCAATTCCGGGCCGCGGCACGGGCACGCCTGGGCGGGACAGACGGTTGTACCCATCTCACCGAACTGTGCGGCCTGCTTCCGACGGTGGCTTTTCAGGCGTTTGCCGGCGAGGTCATCCGAACACGCGATCCCGCAAGTGACCCAGCCCATGGTAATCAGCCGCCACCGCAGCTCAATCGCTGCCACGCGCTGAGCTTCCAGGGCGATGCTGTCCGCGAATACTTCCCGCGCTGGTATGGGCATCAGCCCGCAAATGCCAGCGAACGCGGCAGCTTCTCCGAGGAACTGGCAAGACTGCCGGTCTCCGATGAGAATCGGGAGCCTCCCGCCTGATCCTTCCCGATCGGCATCCAAATTCAAGAATCCCATTCAACAACACCTTCAGCCTCGTAAAAAGGAACACGCATGAAGATCCATGAGTATCAGGGCAAGGAAATCCTGCGCAAATACAATGTGCCGGTGCCGCGCGGTATCCCCGCTTTCTCCGTGGAAGAAGCCCTCAAGGCTGCAGAGCAGCTCGGCGGCCCGGTGTGGGTCGTGAAGGCGCAGATCCACGCGGGTGGTCGCGGCAAGGGTGGCGGCGTGAAAGTGGCCAAGAACATGGACGAGGTCAAGACCCACGCGTCCAACATCCTCGGCATGCAGCTGGTCACGCACCAGACCGGTCCGGAAGGCCAGAAGGTGAACCGCCTCTACATCGAAGATGGCGCCGATATCAAGAATGAACTCTATGTTTCGCTGGTCACCGACCGCGGCACGCAGAAAATTGCCTTCATCGCTTCCAGCGAAGGCGGTATGGATATCGAGGAAGTGGCCCACTCCACGCCCGAGAAAATCATTACCGAGTACATCGATCCGCTGACCGGCATCACCACCGAGCAGTCGAAGAAGATCGCCGCGGCCATCGGCCTGACCGGTGCTTCGGTGGACCAGGCAGTCGAGCTGTTCGCCAACCTGTATAAGTGCTACATGGAAACCGACGCGTCGCTGGTTGAGATCAACCCGCTGAACTGCGACAGTAAGGGCAACCTCATGGCGCTGGACGCCAAGTTCAACTTCGACGCCAACGCACTGTTCCGCCACCCCGAGATCGTGGCCTATCGCGACCTGGACGAAGAAGATCCGGCTGAAGTCGAGGCCTCCAAGTTCGACCTGGCCTACATCAGCCTGGACGGCAACATCGGCTGCCTGGTGAACGGCGCCGGCCTGGCCATGTCGACCATGGACACCATCAAGCTGTTCGGCGGCGAGCCGGCCAACTTCCTGGACGTGGGCGGTGGCGCCACGGCCGAGAAGGTCACCGAAGCCTTCAAGATCATGCTGAAGAACCCTGAAGTGAAGGGCATCCTGGTCAACATCTTCGGCGGCATCATGAAGTGCGACACCATCGCCGAAGGTGTGATCACCGCCTGCAAGGCCGTGAACCTCTCCGTGCCGCTGGTCGTGCGCATGAAGGGCACGAACGAGGAAATCGGCAAGAAGCTGCTCGCCGAATCCGGCCTGCCGATCATCAGCGCCGACACCATGGCCGAAGCCGCGACCAAGATCGTCGCCGCCGTCAAGTAAGCCGAAGACCCAGCCAAGGAATACGACATGAGCATCTACATCAACAAGGACACCAAGGTCATCACCCAGGGCATCACGGGCAAGACCGGTCAGTTCCACACCCTGGGCTGCCAAGCCTACGCCAACGGCAAGAACGCGTTCGTCGCGGGCGTGAATCCGAAGAAGGCGGGCGAGAAGTTCTCGGACATCCCCATCTACGGCACCGTGAAGGAAGCCGCTGCCCAGACCGGCGCCACCGTGTCGGTGATCTATGTGCCGCCGGCCGGCGCCGCCGCCGCGATCTGGGAAGCCGTCGAGGCCGACCTGGACCTGGCGATCTGCATCACGGAAGGCATCCCCGTCCGTGACATGCTCGAAGTGCGCAACAAGATGAAGGCCAAGGAACTGGCCGGCGGCAAGAAGACGCTGCTGCTG
>DATLHT010000395.1:0-5248 GCA_035539795.1 Burkholderiaceae bacterium | reverse complement strand
CGAACTGATCAGCAGAGCGCAAAGCGACGCCATCCCCGTCAAGATTGCCACCGGCCCTGTGACAGCCAGCGCCGAACTTGCCGACGTCAAGAAACTTACCGACTACCGCGAGCTCGCCTGGCTCAAGGAAAACGCCAAGGCATCCGAGCACAGCCAACGGCTCGGCTGGGATCTGGACCTTGCGGAGATGGAGCGAAACTATCTTGCGAACCTGCGCACGGAAAGCGCTCCCGAGGTACTTGCCAACAACCTTGGCGGCGCCATTCGTGCCGGCCTGCCGGCGGAAGACCTCGCCCAGTTGGGAGACCGCATCAACGAAGTGCTGCGGGGGCTCGACAGCAGCGAAGACGTCAGCACCTCAACCACAGAGAATACCGACCAGGCCACAACCACTCAGGTAACTGGCGAGGCCTCAACCGAAGAAGCATCCGTCTCGGAAAAAACCGATGGAATCACAGCCACGGGCGAAACCGAGGAAGCCAGTGCCACGGAACCGACCATCGAATCCAGTGCCACCCGCAGCCCACGGCTTACCACAGCCGAAGAGATCGCCCTCGCCGAAGCTCCCGCCGCGCTGTGCCGTCACCTGCTGACGCTCGAACGCGCGGAACTCGTGGAAGGCCTGATCGGCGACCGCATCGTCAGTCTCCAGACCGTCCTCGAGCAAGCCGTCAAGAGCAAACGGATCAACCTCGTCGAATGGATGCTGGATATCCATAAAGATGAAATTCTCGACGCTGACGCGGACAATTCCAATTCCCCATGGAATCTGCGTACTGCACTGGAAAAAATGCAGCAGAGCGACCGTCACGACCTGCTCTACGGCCTGATGGTGCGCGACTGGGAACAGGACCGCACGCACCGGCAGCAAGACCCCGGCGCCTACCAGGGCCGCATCGGTAATCAGGATGAATATTCCGGCAGCTATGCAGCTACCGGCTGGCAGGGGCGGACCGAAGCCGCCTGGCGCAGAACGCGAAATGCACCTGAACAGGCCCAGCCGCCCCAGCCTGCTCAACAGCCTGCCGCCGCAGATGAAGGAGCTGTAGAGTCAACGGCATCAACCGCATCAAGCTCGCCCTCCAGTGACACCCAGGCTGGCACGCAGACTCGGGAACGGAGCGAGCGTGGCCTGCTGGTGGACTGGTTGGTTCGGCACGATCACATCCGGCGCGACGATATCCTCGAACTGATGCAGTACAGGACCAATGCGCGCACGATCGATTTTGCGATCACGCACGCGCATGGTCAGGCAGTACTGGAGCGTGGGCAGTATTCCATCGGCACCGTTATCGACATACTGAAATATAGCTACCTTGCAGAATCGCATTGGCTCCAACCGCAACATCAGCAGGTTCTCCAGCAGCAAGCCTTGGTCCACCCTGATGTTGACGTAGCCGTGCAACTTGGTCGCGAATTGGCCCATCGTCATCACGTATCAGTGTCCACGCTACTTATCTCTGCCGTACAAACTCGCAACACTGTCAGAGTCAAGGTGCTGGAGGAAGGTAAATATCTCGAGTCCCAATGGGGTGTCGATGTGCTTCGCCAGAACCTATCGACGAGCGATCTTGAATATTTGCTGGACACACTGAAAAATGAGCATGTCACTTCGATGATTGGCGCCATGTACAGGAAAGAGGCGCACTCCACCAAGGGGGTGTTTATGGCGGCACTGGGCGAACGCAACATGCCTGTCGTGCGCAAGCTTATCGACATGGGTCTTATCACGCGTAAGACGCTCGCGAAGATGCAGGCTCGCGGCAAATTCACCGCGGACGATGTACGTCATCTACTCGACCTATATGACGATCGACGCCACCTGACCATGGCCCGTACGCTCTATGCCTTGCGTTCGACCGAGGAGTTGCTCCGTCAGGCGCTAAAGGCGGGCGATACCCGAACCGTGCAGAAACTGATGGGAGCCAGTTCGCGCAATGTCGAGCGCGTGCTGAGCCTCTGCCGTGCACAGGTACTCTCCGAAGACAGAATGCGTCATCTGCTCGACAATATACAGGGCGAGCCTTACCTGGCGCTGGTGACCGGCCTCTATGAATCAGTACCTGCTTTTCTGCAGATGATCGTGCGCGAAGGCAATGCCGCACATGTGCACAAGCTGGTGGAAGCGGGCGTCGATCTCAATGCCGCCATCTCGGAACTGCAGCAGGCCGGTCCGTTTGGCCGCCGCTATCTCGCCCGCCTCGCCGAACTACTCGGCAAGGAACGGCAGGATCTGCTCTCCACGCCCCACCTCGCCACCTTGCTTGGCTACGCGTTGGATGCCGATGCCCCAGCGGATCTGCTCGGCAGTATTGCCGAAACGGTCTGCGAGCGTTTACGCCCCAGACCTCCCGTGCCTCCCGAACGCCCCAAGGAACCTCTCGACCTGACCGCGGTACTCAGCCACACCCGTCCGAACGTGCGTACACTGCATCGCTTGCTAAGAGTATTGGAACGACATGGCCAGCTCGACCATGCCACGCGCGATGCGCTGCTCCGCTTCTGCAGCGAGAGTGCATCCCCCAGCGCTGTGCCGCTGTTTCAGGCCTTGCATGCCTACCGTTTCCGGAGCGGTCACCCGCTACAGATCAGCACAGCGCAGATCGCCGCTGTACTCGAACACGCACTTGACGACCATGCGCCGGAAGGTCTGCTAGATGCCGTGGGGGAGGCGGTCTGCGCGCATCTGCAGGCAGAGCAGCCAGATAACCGCGTCGACATCATGGCGCTGCTCAACCGCGTCCATCCGCGCCTGGATCGCCTCAACCAGTTGCTTGCCATGTTGGACCGGCATGATCGCTTGGACGCGGCCATGCTGGGCCATTGCCTGACATACATCGGGGACCGTGCAGACCAGGATGCACCCTACAGGGCGCTATACGGCTACTTGGCGCTACACGGCTACCGCGATGGCGAGCATCGCCTGCCGCTGGACGCCAGGGCGTTGAATCGCGCCGTGCAGGAGGCGGCTCTACAGTTGTGATGCCGGTCATATTCGGCGAATATCCAGCCGGCGTGACGTTGGCCGGCTAGGCCGTCAGAAATCAGCCCACGCGACGGCCGCCTCTCCGCAAGCGCAAGACACATCCTCCCCCGTCGCGCTTGTAGGGAGCTATTGTCGATACCGAGCGGCAATAGCTGGGCAATGACCCTGTTAATGAGGCGGGGCATGCATGGTACAGGGTAAGACCGGGTCGAGAATATCTAGATCAATCCGCCCCAGATCAAAGGCGTTCGGATCAATCTTGTCATGCTTGTACTTATACTCTGGTCCTATCAGTGACATGAGCAGTGATTGATATGCGGGAACAATTCTATGTTGATAGAGATTCAGTGGTGTGCATAGCCTCATCAACTCCGGCCAATGCTCGAGGTAGGCCCGAATCCTCTTAGCACCGAACACGGTCGCTACCTGCTTGATATGAGTTCGAATGCGCTCTGTTTTCAGGATGGCTGCCTCTATACCGACGTCGTCTGGTACGCCAAGATCAGGATGAAGCTTGCTAAACAACAAACGGAAAATGGTATGTCCGCTGTCATGCTGACAGGCCAGTCTGATGTAGTCTTCAAGTTGCCTCTCGTTGAGGTGATCATGATATTGGGAATTCAAGATCGGGATCCATTCACGCACCAGCCTGGCTGCCCCGACCGTGGCAGCTTTATCGCCCCCCGGCCTGCATGCGTGCATGATGGCTGGCGGGACATTTTTCATCTGATCTAGCAAAGTCAGGCACGCCGCCGGCAGTTTCGAAACGCATGGCAGATCAGGCCCGTGAGGCGGATGAGATACGCCTGTGGTCAGCACGTATGCCAGTGCATCGATACCATCATGAAAAATGCCGACGCTATGGCCCCCCCCCGCGTGCCAACAGTGCTCGATCAGGATATCGAGCTTGGCGCGGTCGTGGCGCCAGTTATCCACAATCGAATGGTAGGTTAACGTCCAGTCAGGTATCTCCATTTTCCAGATAGGACAATCCGCAGCAGTCCAAGTCCATTCCGCAAACCAGCGCATGCGTGCAGCAGGGTGATACTGCATTAGCTCGAACAGAATGCTTGTGAGGCTCTTTGCGAATGCCCTGTCATAGTCTGGACTATGTTCTGACGCGCCTGCGGCGATCATTGCCTGTTTCATGGATGCAATGCACTCCTCGAACACTGCAGTACGGCCTGCAGCAATGGCAGCTACCGCCGGGGCAATAAATTTTTGTGAATCCAGAAGCGGGTGTGGCTTAAACGTCCACGGCACATGATCGCCGTCGAGCTCGGATTCACTGGAGTTCTCCAGGCTCGCGGTGTCGGAATCATCTTCGACATGTCGGTCATTTTTCCAGGCGATATCGCTTGGTTTGGGCAGCCAGAGCGGCTTGCCAGATTTTTCCGGTTTTGCGGTACCTTGGGCAGCTGCCTTTGCTATCGCCAGATTTTCTTCCATGAGTGCGCGCCCTATCGCAATGCCTGCACTTCTGGATAAGGATATCGAGCTGGAATCGCTGTCGGAAAACGAGAAATCATCGTACGCCTTTTCGCCGGTGGTGTAGGAGCGCGATTTGCCGAGTGCGGCTTTGTGCTTGGGTATATCGCGCCGGCTCGACGACGATGATCCCTCGTCTGCGGAAGCTCGCCGGCCACCGGATGGGGCAGAGGAGCGGGAGGCGGCTGTGGAATGGGCGACCGGAGATGCGATAGTGGATGTAGTAGTTGTGCTTTTACTCTTGGCTGGGCTATACGCCAACGCTTGCGATGTGGCGGGACCTTTATGCGATTCCGGCGGAGGCAATGCGAGCCCTCCTGTGGCTTTGGCAGAACGCTTGGTTGGAGGATCGATGGCCGGCGGAATGCTTTCGTAACGCGGATCGTGCCGTGAAACATCCATCGAGATATGTTCCGGGCCAAGCCCATACACCGCGCCGGACGCCGGTCCTTTGCGCAGATTGGGAATTTTGATAGCGTACGATTCCTCTTCGTTGGAAGACAGCGGGGCGCGACGCGCCGCCCCCTGTTGTGGCGGAGAGGTTTTTATCTGCGGCGGCGAGGTATCCAGATGACGGCCATGGCGCGTGCGCTCTGTCCGGGTGGTACGTTGCGGAGGGCTCTTTGATTTGTCGTGCGTCTGCACCACGCCGCGCTCGACATTTTCGTACATGGGTTCTTCTTCCTGGCTGGACAAAAGCGCCGCCGAACGATCGGCCCCCGCTTGGGGCATGCTGATCTTGGTATGGTATGTGCCCGAAGGCGGCGATTTCTC
>DATLHT010000394.1:0-16075 GCA_035539795.1 Burkholderiaceae bacterium | reverse complement strand
CACCACGTACTTGAGCTTGAGCTGGGCGATGGTCTTGGCCAGGTTCACCGGCTCGTCCGCGTCCAGCGGATCGGGGCGGCCGTGGCCCACATCGCAGAACGGGCAGCGGCGCGTGCACTTGTCACCCATGATCATGAACGTGGCGGTGCCCTTGCCGAAGCATTCGCCGATGTTCGGGCAGCTGGCTTCTTCGCACACCGTCACGAGATTGTTCTCGCGCAGGATCGATTTGATCTCGCCGAAGCGCGAGGTGCCCGTGGCTGCCTTCACGCGGATCCATTCGGGCTTCTTCAGGCGCTCGACCGGCACGATCTTGATGGGGATGCGTGCGGTCTTTTCGGCCGATTTCTGCTTCTTGGTGGCGTCGTACCCCGTGGCGGCCTGGGGCGCCGGAGCATTCGGCGCTGCAGCGGGCTGGCTCGTCGTCGGGGTCGTCAGCGGGTCACTCATCATCTTCTCCGCATGGGATGCATGCATGGTCATGGGTCAGGCAGACGCCGCGGCTGGCGTGCGTTCGCCTGAAGATTCTGCAGCCAGTCGCCGCAGTTCTAACTCTTCGGCCAGGTCGGCTGCAAACTGCTGCGCGATCTGGGGTTGATGGTTTCGCCGCACGGCTTCTCCACCGGGCAGCACCGCGCCGGCGCGGGCCATGTCGATGGTCTCCAGGCCGGCATAGCCGCAGGGGTTGATGCGCAAGAACGGAGCGAGATCCATATCGACGTTCAGGCTGACGCCGTGATAGCTGCAGCCGTTGCGGATCTTCAGGCCCAGCGCGGCGATCTTGGCGCCCCGGTGCGGTCCGTCGGACAGGTAAATGCCGGGCGCGCCAGCCTTGCGTTCGGAGGCCAGATTATACCGCGCCAGCGTGCGGATCACTGCCGCCTCGATGGCGTTGACCAGCTCGCGCACCATCAGCCTGCGGCGCTTCAGGTCAAGCAGCAGGTAGACGACGATCTGGCCCGGACCGTGATAGGTGATCTGCCCGCCACGGTCGATGCGCACCAGCGGAATCGCGGGGTCGGGGTCGAGCAGATGCGATGGATCGCCGGCCTGACCCAGCGTATAGACCGGCGGATGTTCGACCAGCCAGAGTGTGTCGGCCGTCTCCGCAGTCCGGCTGGCGGTGAAGGCGCGCATGGCATCGAAGCAGCTTTGATAGTCCTGCAGGCCGAGCGGTCGAACGGTCATCGGTGGCATAGCTGCCAGTGTAGCGCAGCCGTGCCGGGCGCGTCGTCCGGGGCATCGGCCCGGAGCGCGCCGGCAGGGCGGAGAGTGTGGGTGGGAGGCTCAGGCGTTTATGGCGGCCGGCGCGGACTTGCCCGGACGCAGCCAGCGCAGAGCCCGGCCGAGCTTGCGCAAGGCCGTCTGGTGCACCCGGCTTGGGGCGATCAGTGCCAGCTTGACCGGCTGGGCGGCATCCGGCTGGACGCTGACCAGCAGACGGTCGCCCGCCAGCAGCGCCAGATCGTCGCCGGCCCGCAGCCAGTGGTCGCCGCCGCGACCATCGATGGTGATCCAGACGTCGATGCCGCTGGCACATTCCAGGTGCAGCCGTTGGGCGCGCGCAACATGCAACCAGCACGCCTCTCCAGGCCGCATCGTAAATACCGTCTTTGTGAACAATTCTTGCATGGTGCGCGCTCCGTAGCGAGGGGCGAAACAGGGGCTGCTGGCGCACTCCGATGGGGTTTGGTCTGAAAATAGGGCGGATGGCGCTTGGCTATGGAAGCATTCTAGGGGGCCATGTGACGGAATCAAAACGAGATATTTTCGCGCTTTTTGCTAGTTATACTCACAAGAAGGCGGTTTGTCCGGACCTGGAGGTGCGATCAAAGTGATTGGGCATCCGGTTCGGAATCATCCCGGGCTGGCTGCGCTACCTGTCCTGTCAGCGGCTCCCTTGCAGGGCGCACATGCTTGAGTACACGCATGCCGCTGCGCAGGCGGATCGTATCCGATCCGAATTTCCTGCGCCGCCGTCCAGCCGGAACTGCTTCTCTTATCTTGATCGCGTCTCTTGGGAGTGCCCATGGATCTGCATCGTCTGCCACCGTTGTCTGCGCTGCGCGCCTTCGCCGTGGCGGCGCGTTATGAGAGTTTTTCGACCGCCGCCAAGGCGTTGTTCGTGACGCACGGGGCGGTCAGTCATCAGATCCGAGCGCTCGAGGATGAACTGGGCATCGCCCTGTTCGAGCGCCACGGCAAGCGGGTGCGCCTCACCAGTGCGGGACGCAAGTACGCCGAGCGCGTCGACGAGGCGCTGGTCCGGCTGGCCGAGGCGACGCGTGCAGTGCGTGCCGGCAACCGCGATCATCGTCTGACCATCAGCACCATGCCGTCGTTTGCCGCCCGCTGGCTGACGCCGCGCATCGGCGAG
Source organism: Burkholderiaceae bacterium (assembly GCA_035539795.1). Classification (GTDB taxonomy): domain Bacteria; phylum Pseudomonadota; class Gammaproteobacteria; order Burkholderiales; family Burkholderiaceae; genus Imbroritus. The sequence goes on along the minus strand of DATLHT010000394.1, from coordinate 13,698 downwards.
TTCATCGAGCAGCACCCGGAACTTGAACTGGAACTGCTGTCGAGCCATACGCTGGTCGACTTCACACGCGAAGACGTGGACGTGGCGATCCGCATGGGCAGCGGCCAGTACCCGGGCCTATATGTGGAAAAGCTGCTCGACGACGTGTTCTTTCCGGCCTGCAGCCCGGCCTTTCGGGGCGGTCGCCTGCCGCAGAGGCCCGCCGACCTGCGTGGCATAACGCTGCTGCGTTCCGACAACGAGCCGTGGCGGCCCTGGTTTCTGGCGGCCGGACTGGACTGGGCCGAGCCGCGCGGCGGCGCGATGTACGAGGATTCATCACTGTTGCTGCTGGCGGCGGCGCAAGGGCAGGGCGTGGCGCTGGTACGCAGTTCGCTGGCGTACAACGAACTGGCGAGCGGCAAGCTCGTGCGGCTGTTCGATATCGCCGTACCGTGTCCGTGGGAGTACTACTTCGTGTGTCCGCCAGCATTGCTGGAGACGCCGAAGATACAGGCGTTCCGCACTTGGCTGCTGCCGGCGTTCGCGGCGTTTGCGAATCAGTTGGGAGAGGGGGGATATCACACGCCGGCGGGCGGCGTGTGACCTTGCCATGCGCCCGCGCAAACGGGGCGCATGTGCCGTGCGAAGGTGCGTTCAGAGCACCACGCTGACCATCGGATGGGACGACAGCGCGCGATAGATGTCGTCCAGATGTTCCTGGCTGGTGGTCCAGACGGTGACCGTCAGGCCGAGATAATTGCCATTGCGTGATGGGCGCATCTCCACGCGGGTCGCGTCGAATGACGCATCGAAGGTTTGCACCAGGGCGACGATGGTTTCCGCGAAATCATCCTGCATCTTCCCCATCACCTTGATGGGGAAGTGGCTCGGAAACTCGATCAGCGACGCGCGCGTTGCGCCGGTGGCGCTGTCGGCGCCATCCGGGTTGTCAGGGGTATTGGCCATGAGCGCCTCCTGAAAATCAGCTGCGTTTGAACCACAGGCGAATGGTATCCCACAGGCGGCCGAAGAACCCGGCTTCCTGCACGGCTTCGAGCGCGACCACGGGGAATTCGGCGACGGTGTTGGTGCCATCCATCAGCTTGACCGTACCGAGCTTCTGGCCCGGCGTCACCGGCGCAATGATCGTCTCAACGCGTTCCAGCACCGGCTTCAGGCGACCGCCGGTCCCCTTCGGTACCGATACGTAGGTCGCTTCCTGCACACCGATCTTCACGCTGCCGGCCTTGCCCTTGTAGACCTCGGGCGTGGCGATGACTTCATCCTTGTTGTACAGGCGCAGGGTGTCGAAGAACTGGAAGCCGTAGTTCAGCACCTTCAGGCTTTCCTGCGCACGGGCCTGTTCGCTGGCCGTGCCGAGCATCACCGACAGCAGGCGGCGCTTGCCGTCCGGCACATTCGACAGCGGGCGCTGCGCAGAGGACACGAGGCAGTAGCCTGCGGCCTTGGTATGGCCGGTCTTCATGCCGTCGACGGTCGAGTCGATCCACAGCAGACGATTGCGGTTGGTCTGCTTGATGCCGTTGTAGGTGAACTCTTTCTGCGAGTAGTACGCGTACAGGTCCGGGAAATCCTTGATCAGGTGCGACGCCAGGATCGCCAGGTCATTGGCCGTGGTGTAGTGGTCCGCATCCGGCATGCCGGTGGTGTTCATGAAGCGCGTGCCTTTCATGCCCATGCGCTCGGCCTCGCGGTTCATCATCGAGACGAACACCTCTTCCGAGCCTGCCACGGCTTCGGCGAGCGCGATACAGGCGTCGTTGCCGGACTGCACGATCATGCCCTGGATCAGGTCGGCGATGGTCACCGGCTTGTTCGGCTCGATGAACATGCGCGATTCCTCGCTCTTCACCTTGAGGATAGCCGTCGTCGGCGTAACGGTCTGGTCGAGCGTGAGCTTCTTTTCCTTCAGCGCCGCGAATACCAGATAGGCCGTCATCAGCTTGGTCAGCGATGCGGGTTCGATGCGCATGTCTGGGTTCTGCGAACCCAGCGTCTGGCCGCTGGTGACGTCCAGCAGCAGCCATGACTTGGCGGCAACCTGTGGCGCCGGAATGGCTTGGGCGACAGCGGCGGATGTACCGGACAGAAAGGCGACGGCAGTGACGAGGGAAACGAGTCGGGCAACGGGTTTGAACATGGAATCAGGTGTCGGAAATAAGGGAGTGGCTGACAAACTCACGCGTCCGGCGTGCTGGCGGTTGCATGCGCGCCAGTGGCGGGCCATGTACCGGCAATCACGTTGCGGATCAGGTGCAGTTTGCGGTGAAAGAAATGGTCGGCACCGGGAATCACGGTCACCGGCAGTTCCTGCGGGCGGGCCCAGTCCAGGACACTGGCCAGCGGGACGGTATCGTCCAGCTCTCCGTGGATGACGATGGTGTCGGCCGGGACTTCGGCGATGTTCCAGCGCGAGGCCGCCGTGCCCACCAGCGCCAGGCGTTCGGCGGGCGTGCCGCGTTCCGCCAGCGTGCGGGCCACATGACTGATCACGAAGGTGCCGAACGAGAAACCGCCGAGTGCCAGTGGCAGCGTGGCGACATCGGGCGACCACGCGGTCTGTTGGCGCATCCAGTCGAGCACCGTCAGCAGATCGTCCTGCTCGCCGATGCCCTTGTCATGCTCGCCTGCGCTCTTGCCCACGCCGCGGAAATTCGGTCGCACAGTGGCGTAGCCGAGCTGCACGAAGGTGCGTGCCAGGGTCTGCGCGACCTTGTTGTTCTTGGTGCCGGCAAACAGTGGATGCGGGTGGCCGATCAACGCCAGGCCGCGCGAGGTAGTCCCGCCCGGAGGCAGGTCGATGGACAGGTCGATATCGCCGGCCGGGCCGGGAATGATGATTTCTCGGGTGTGAACGTTCATGTGCGAAAGCGCCGGATGGCGGGTTGCGCAAGCCGGATCGGGCAAGCATTGCGCGGGTTCCGTCCTGCAGGCATGCGGTCAGCGGTCGATCATCAACCGTTCGACCGGCTTGCCGTTGATCAGATGACTTTCGATGATTTCGTCGATGTCCGACTGATCGACATAGGTGTACCACACGGCCTCGGGGTAGACCACCAATACTGGACCGAGTTCACAGCGATCAAGGCAGCCCGCTTTGTTGATGCGGATGCGGCCGGCACCATTGATGCCGAGCTGCTTGCAGCGCCGCTTGGCATATTCCTGCATTTCCTTGGCGCGGAAGTCGGCGCAGCACTGCTCGCCGTCTTCACGCTCGTTCAGGCAGAAAAAAACGTGATGCGCGTAGTAATTGCTCATAGTGGAAAGCCTGCGCGCCGCAGCAGTGTTCGCAGGAGCGGATGACCTGCGGAGACCCGGCGGTGCCGATGATGGATGGCAAAAAGGGCATTATACGGTGGCGGGTGTGACACCCGGCCGTACTAGAGGTGCGATCAAAATGATTCTGGCGTCTGGTTCATCGTCATGCGGTGGCCTTGCCGTACTCGTGTACTGTCTGCGGCCCCCCTTGCAGGGCGCACATGCGTGAGTACACGCATGCCGCTGCGCAGGCGGATCGTATCCGATCCGAATTTACTGCTCCGTCGCCTAGCCAGAACCGCTTCGCTTCCTTTTGATCGCGCCTCTTATGCTGCCCGCGTCAGCGCGGTTTCCAGCAGCTTGTGCAGGGCGTCCCACTCGGGTTCGCCGATATAGCGCTTGAGGATGCGGCCCTGCTTGTCGACTACGAAGGTCGTCGGCGTCAGTTGTACCTGGCCGAAGGCCTTGGCGGCCGTGCCGTCGGAATCCAGCGCAACATGGAAGGGCAGTGCGCGCGTCTCGGTGAAGTTAGCCACATACATGGGCGGATCGTAGGACATCGCCACGGCGATGAATTCCAGCCCCTGGTCCTTGTACTTCTTGTATGTCTCGACCATCTGCGGCATTTCCTTCACACACGTGACGCAGCTCGTGGCCCAGAAGTTGACCATGTAGACCTTGCCTGCCAGGTCCTTGGTCGCCAGCTTCTGGCCCGACAGCAGGGTGAAGGTCGCGGCAGGTGCGTCGTTCCGCGGGGCGAATGCCTGGTAGCCGAACCAGCCGAGCAGCGCTACCACCACAACGGCAAGGGGCACGAGCCAGGGACGGCGGCTGGCGCGTGGAGACGTCTGTGTCATTGCTTTACCTCAATCGGAAGCGGGCATTGTACCGTGTGCCTTGGCCAGTCGCTGACGTGACGCCGAGAGCGCCTGGTCCAGGTAGGCGCCATAAAACTCGGCGCTGACACCCACCAGGTTGCCGGCGAGCTGTCGGCCTGCGGCATCCAGGAACAGCACGGTGGGCGCAAGCCGCACCTCGCGTTCGCGTGCCCAGGTCCGCGAAGATACCTGGCGGCCATCGAAATCGCGCAGCATCTGCGAAGACATCATATCGACCTCGCGAACCTCGATTTCGTTCCGCACCAGCATGGGCCGCAGGTACTGCTCGCGGACGATGTGGCAGTAGGGACAGCGCGGCAGCGACACCATCACGATCAGGGGCTGGCCTCGTGCCGCGGCGGCACGGCCGGCGGCGGCGAGATCGTCAGCCATCGGCAGGCTGGCGGAAGCCGCATGGGCGGCGCCGACAAGCAGGATTAGCCAGCCAAGCAGGATGGAGAGGGTGGGGGCGATACGGCGAGATGTCATGGGGTAGACAGGCAGTGGGCAAACCGGCAATCACCGGGACGCCGCCCGGGCGGATCGCATGGAAACGGACATGGCGAAAACCGGCGACATTTCTTCACGATCAGGCGCAAGGGCGATCCTGGCGGATAATAGCCCTTTTGCCGCTACCGTGCTGTCATGTCCTTTCATCGCTTCTTCGCCCTGACCCGCTACCGCGCCGTGGCGGGACTCGCTCTGCTGGCCGCGCTGGCAGCCTGTTCCCCCAAGTTCGATTGGCGCACGCTGCGCTCCGACGAGGGCGGCTACGTTGCCCTGTATCCTGGCAAGCCGAGCAGCGCCTCGCGGCCCGTGGACATCGGCGGCAAGCGCATGCCCATGACCATGGAGGCGGCGCGCATCGATGACACGCTGTTTGCCATCGGCGTAGTCCAGCTGGATGCCGATACCCCGGAGGCGCGCCGCGCCGCGCTCGAGGCCATGCAGGCCGGCCTGTTTGCCAATCTCGGCAGCCGCGACGCCAGCGCCCCCGAGGTGAAGGAAGTCGTGGTGCAGTCGGCGGCAACACCACCCGTCCCGATGCCCGGCGTGCAGATCCGCGTGAGCGGTGTGTCGGCGCAGGACAATACGCCCCGGCGCCTGACCGCACGGCTGGTCGCGCATGGCACGCGGGCCTACCAGGCGGTCGTGCTGGAGGCCGGCAAGACCCAGCAGGATGCGGCCTTCGAGGAACATATCGACCAGTTCCTGCAGGGGTTTCATCCGTACTGAGTGACCGTTCCCGAACGCGCCTGTCGCGCGGGCAGCATGATATGTCGCCGGTCTACGATCGCTGCCACGCAGACATGGATTGTCGATCCCGTTTTCCGCTAAGCTGTGCAGATCCGTCAGGGAGATATGCATGAGTGCAAGCGTATGGTTGGCCTATTTCGCGGCGTGCTGGGTGATCGCCATCTCGCCCGGTTCAGGCGCGGTTCTTTCGATGAGTCACGGCTTGTCCTACGGCCTGCGGCAGACCTCGGCCACGATCCTTGGCCTGCAGGCCGGGCTGGTGTTTATTCTGCTGGTCGCCGGCGGCGGGCTGGGCGCGCTGCTGCTGGCCTCTGAAACCGCCTTTATGGTCGTCAAGGTCGTCGGTGCGCTGTACCTGATCTACCTTGGTATTCAGCAATGGCGTGCGCCGGTCCATGCCGGGCCGGAGGCCACGGTGCGCGTAGCCCCCATGTCGGCGCGCCGCCGTTTTCTGATCGGCCTGTTGACCAACGCCACCAATCCCAAGGGCATCATCTTCATGGTGGCGGTGCTGCCGCAGTTCATCGATCCCAATCGCCCGCTGGCGCTGCAGTTGTTCATCCTCGCAGTGACGATGTGCGCCGTCGATCTGATCGTGATGCACAGCTATGCCTTGCTGGCCTCGCGCCTGCAGCGCTTCTTCCGCAACGTACGCGCCATGCGTATCCAGAACCGCGTCTTTGGCAGCGTACTGATGGGCGTGGGTGCGGCGCTGTTCTTCATCAAGCGCCAGCCGGGCTGATCGCCGGGCATGGATTTGAAGCTGCCTCGGTCAGGCCGCAGCTTGCTCCGCCAACCTGAAGCGCGCCACATCGCCGGCAAGATCGCCAGCCTGATGGTGTAGCAGTGCGGCCGCATGCGCCACGGTCTCGACCAGCGCGGCATTCTGCTGCGTGGTCCCGTGCATGTCCGTCACCAGTGCGCTGAGCGCGCCGACACGATCGGCCTGTGCCTGGCAGGTGGTGCGCATGTCCAGCGCCAGTCCGTGGCTCGCCTGCACGGTTGAGGTGATGCGCTCCATCGCGGTATGGGCTTCCCGCGCCTGTCGCGCACCATCGGCGATGCGTGCGATCGAGGCATCGATCACCCGCTGGATATCCTTGGCGGCCGTTGCGCTACGTTGCGAGAGCGCGCGTACTTCATTCGCCACCACCGCAAAACCGGCACCGTGCGCGCCAGCGCGCGCGGCTTCGACGGCAGCATTGAGTGCCAGCAGATTGGTCTGGAAGGCAATGCCTTCGATCTTGGCGACGATCTCCACGATATCGCGCGACTGTGCGTGCACGCGCGTCATGGTGTCCGCCATCTGGCGTACCACGGCATGCCCGTCACGTGCGACCGTCAACGCATTGCCGGAGATATCCGCGACGGTTTCTGCATTGCCGGCGAGTTCGCGCACGCCATCCGCGAGCACGGCCATGCTGGCCGAGGCCTGGTGCAGGGCCGCGGCTTGCCGTTCGGTGCGCGATGCCAGGTCGCGGTTGCCGCTGGCAATCTCTTCGGACGCGGTCAGCAAGGCGTCCGAGGAATGGCGGATGCGGCGCACGATGTCCGCCAGGCAACGCCGCATCTGTGCGAGGAAATACATCACGCTGTGCGTATCGCGCGATTGCAGGGAAACGCTCTGTGTCAGATTGCCGGTGGCGATATGATTGGCGATGGCAGAGGCCTCGTGCAGTTCGCCGCCAAGCGCGCGCTCCATATGCCGGGCGCAGAGCCAGGCGAGCATGAAGGCGGCGCACAGGCTGGCGGCCAGCAGGCTGAGCATGATGATCTGGGCACCAGATTGTTGCCGCGCTACGGTTGCGAGCGTCAGATTGGCGCCTGCCTCCTGCGCTTCCGTACGCTGGTGCGCGATGCTCGCCAGGGCGTCGAGCGCGGCCGACACGAAGTGGCCTTCCACCGAGACGCTGCTGTCGAACAATAACGGATCGAAAGGCTGCGCCTTGACCAGCGTGACATAGCGCTGCAGGACATCGCCAGCCTGCTGGCGCGCTTCGGTCAGCGGCACTGCGGCGTTTTTGCCGGCGGCCTGGCGCAAGGTACCGATGGCGGCATCGAGTGCGCCAAGTTGCGTGTCGATGGCGGTGCCCGCGGCATCGCGCTCCTCGCTACTGGTGCCGGCGACCAGTTGCAGCTGGGCACGCCCCAGGTTGGCGATGGCGGATTGTGCGCGCTCGGCGGCCAGTGCGCCGGCCATGTCATGGTGATGCAATCGGTCGGTCATGCGCCGTACCTCGATCAGGCTGACGATGCCAGTGATCGCGACCACGGTGCCAAAGATGTAGATGAGGGCGAATGCGAGCCAGAGACGGTGCGCCACTCGCAGGCGCTTGAGCCAATGCATGAAAATCCTTTCCTCGAAAGTGCGGAGGCACCTTGCGGTGCCAGCAGCCTTACGACGAAAGCGATGTCGAACTTGAATTTGTCACGAAAGATTCATACAGCGGGGCTGGGCACCGGTATGGCGGACGCGCTCAGTCCGGTGGCGCGCGCCGCGTGGTGCTAAGGGATTTCAGCAGCAATTGCTCGAACTGCTCGGCCGGCAGCGGGGGGCTTAGGAAGTAGCCCTGGTAGGAATGGCAGCCGTACTCGGCCAGCAGGTCGCGTTGCTCGGCGGATTCCACGCCTTCAGCGATCACGCTCAGTCCCAGGTTGTGTGCCAGGCCAACGATGGTGCGCGCGATGAGGGCACTGTTCGCGTCGGTGAGGATATCGCGCACGAAGGAGCGATCGATCTTCAGTTCGTCGAGCGGCAGGCGGTTGAGATACGACAGCGATGAATAGCCGGTGCCGAAATCGTCGAGCGAGAAACTCACGCCGATCGACTTGAGCGCATCCATATTGCGGATGACATGCTCGGTCTCGTCCATCAGCACGCTCTCGGTCAACTCCAGCTTGAGCGAACTGAGATTGGTACCGCAGCGGCAGAGAATGGCCAGTACCTGGCCGACGAATTCTGGATGGCGGATCTGCCGGCCGCTGACGTTGACCGACACCGCCAGGTGCGCGCTGTCCTCGTGCGTGCTCCATGTCGCCAGTTGTTCGCAGGCTGCTTCCAGCACCCAACGACCCAGTGGCAGAATCAAGCCGGTGTCCTCGGCCAGTGTGATGAAATCCGCCGGCGTGAGCAGGCCAAGTCGCGGATGACGCCAGCGGACCAGTGCTTCCGCCCCGGTGATGCGGCCTTCCGCATTCATCTGCGGCTGGTAGTACAGCACCATTTCGTCGCGATTGAGCGCGTCGCGCAGTTCGCTCTCCATGGTGGCGCGCGCGGTCAGCAGCGCATGCAATTCTGGATCATGGAAGCGCACGCCGTCGCGACCCTCTGCCTTGGCGCCATACAGGGCGGCTTCCGCGCGGCCGATGACTTCCTGCGGGGAATCCTTGCGGCCGCCAAACAGCGTCACGCCGATGCTGGCGGTGCTGAGGTAGCGATGCTCGCCGAGCTGGAATGGCTGGCGCAGCGTTGACATGATCTTCTCGGCAACGATCTTTGCCTGTGCGCCAGCCGTGTGCGTCGAGGTGTTCAGGTCGTCGATGATGACGGCGAAACGGTCGCCATCGAGATGGGCCACGACATCGCGTTCGCGTAGGCAGCCCGACAGTCGCAGTGCCACGAGCTGGATCATGAAGTCGCCGGCATCGAGGCCATGCACGTCATTGAGCGTGCGGAAGTGATCCAGGTCGACCAGCAGAAGCGCGTGCATGGTGGACTTGCGGTGGTCTTGCAACAATTGCTTGAGCCGCATGATCATCCGTTGCCGGTCGGGCAGGGGCGTCAGCGTAGCGGCAATGCCATCCGGCACGCTGGCCGGTGTGCGGACGCGCGAGGCACGCGCTGCCAGGCCGGTATGTTCGAGCTCGGCGGAAGCGCGGCCGGCAAAGAACTCCAGTTTGGCGGCACTGAAGAGCGACTGGCGCAACGGTGCGCGGTACAGCGCAACCAGCATGCCGATGGGTGCGCCGGCGGAGTCCAGCAGCGCGTGGCCGAGACATGATGCCGCGCCGATGTGGGCAATGACCGGGTCATTGGGGTAGTGGACAGCAGCGTTCTCGGGCGTGACCACTTCGCTGGCCGTCATCAGCCCGGCGCATGGTGTGCTGTCGACGTCGAACGTCAGTTCTTCGAGGAAAGTGCGATCGGCGATCGCCGCAAGCGTATGGACGGCACCGGGCGAGCCCGGGACGAGCCGAGCCAGATAGCCCGCGTCGGCACGCAGCGCCTGCACCATGCTTTTCACGGTCTGTTCGAAGATCCCGACACCGTTACCCGGTGTCGCGGTGCTGCCTGCCATAGTTGCCCAGTAGTGATGCTCCGTGCTCATTGTGGGCCGCTACCGCGCCTCCGTCAATTCCCGCGCGTATTCGCGGAAGCTGAGGTCGGGCATGGGCGGGGCGGCGGGTGCAGTGTAGGCGGGAAAGACGGCTAGGGTATCGACATAGGTGTCGGTGCTGCGGAAGGTGAAAGCGAAATGTGGCGTGCACGATGGACCGACCTGCGCGCCGAACGCCATGATGATCTGCGCATAGTTTGGCTTGCGTCGTTTTGTCGGAGCATGGGCCATCGCGCAGTAAGCGTGGACGGGTTCGAGGTCATGCAGTGGAGTAGGTTGGGCGACATCGTCTGGCTCTTCCGGGAAGAAGTTGCTGCCAGGGTAGTGACGTGCCTCGAGCCAGCCTTCCGACTCGAACAAGGTGCGAATGGCACTGACCGAGAAGGGCAGGATGCCCCGCGCGAACGTGCCGTGAAAGCATACGGAGGCAATGGTTTCCAGCGTCTGGCGCAACTGGCCAGGCGAGGTCTGGCAGATCAGCAAGCCAGGTGGTCGGCGCGTGAGCGGTTCGCCGATATTCATGAACAGCTCGAAGGCGCCGATAGGGGCACGCATCCGTAGCCGCATTGCGTCACGCAACGTGTCCGGGTCATTGAACAGGTAAATGACAAGCGATGGGATGGTCGTGCCGCGCCCTACACGCCATTCGACCAGGCCGTCGAAGGTGTCCAGGCGCGCCGCTAGCATTTCGATCGCGTGCCGGTCGCCGGGTGCCGCGCAGAGTGAAATGTAGAACATGCGATCCGCCACCTCTGACTTGCCGGGCACGAGCCGATGCGCGCATGTCGCGCACCGGCCTCGTGACGTGGCAATCGTCAAATATTCTCCCGGATAGGGTCATCCGGGAACATTGTCTGCCTGATCATCTTGATGCGGTGGGGGTCCGGCACGGCGGCCGAGCGTACCCCTGCCAGCGAGGTGGCGCGGGGTGTGGCAAGGTCTCCGTATAACGCGTGGACGCCAGCAGCGCACATCACGACTGCGCGTGCAACACGAGCAGTTATTTATTTTTACATCAGATATTAGAGATATGTTAATCACCCGGGGTCGCTTTGCCTTCCACCCTGAAGAGGGGCGGTGGCGCGGGCGGATGATCCGACTGACGAGAGGGCGCGGCGTGAGGGAAAGGGCGCCACTGCGCATCGCGCAGGTATCAGCCCAGTGAGTCCGTGAGGGCAGCAATCTCGCGTGCCGTAGCCTGCAAGGCGGGCACGATATGTTCCTCGATGTGGGCCACGGACCATGGTGTGCCGATCGAGCTGACATTTAGACCGATCGTCGGTCCGCTACCACGCGAGGGCAAGGCAATGCCGACACCGAACAGGCCTGCTACCAGCTCACTGTTGGCAAAGCTCCAGCCACGCTGGCGGATCAGGATCAGTTCCGCACGCAGTGACTGGCGGTCGGCTACAGTGTAAGGCGATGCCTTGGGGAGTGCGCCGGCAGGTAGGTGATCGGCCAGTTCCGCTTCTGGCAACTGCGCGAGCAACGCCCGACCGAGCGAATGCGCATAGGCTGGCAGGCGGTCTCCTGCCCGCAGATCGAGTTTGATGGGGCGGTCGGCTTCGACGCGGTCGACGAACAGCACATCGGGGCCCGCGAGCACACCGATTGCGGCCGCCACATGCAGTTCGCGCGCCAGCTTTTGCAGATACGGGCGGACGGCACCGGACAGCCCCAGTGAGCGGAAATAACGGTAGCCCAGTTCCAGCGCTTTCGGTGTCAGTTCGAAATACCGGTCCTGTTGCTGCAGATAGCCCAGTTCGGTCAACGTGAGCAGGATCCGGCGCGCAGCGGCCCGGGTTACGCCCAGCAGTTCCGCAGCAGACTGGATGGTGGTCGAGCGGGCTTGTGCGTCGAAGCTGCTCAGCAGGCGCAGCCCGTTCGCCAGAGCATCCAGGAATTCCCGCTTGCCCTCATTACCGTCACCGCCACGTTCTTCTTTTGCCATCAGTACAGCGCCCTTCGGCGTGGTTGCATGGTTCTCACCCTTGGTCGAGCGCCCATTGTAGCGTGGGGGAAAGGCGTCGCGCGCGCATCACGGGCCGATACTTGCGCCGGAGCCATCACTTCGCGTGACGCGTCTGGGCGCCGTATGTCGCACTTGTATCGGCGGCTGCGATTAACCATTGACAGCCCCAAATATCGCCCCTATAGTTTTTTGGCGAACAATTGTTCGCTAATTGCTCGCCATTCTACTACGGAGACAGTCATGCAAGTTTTGCCGTTGTCCGACAGCTTTGGGATCGCAGTGCGCGACATTGATCTGTCGCGCACTTTCACGGACGCCGAGTTTGATATCATTCACCGGCTGTTCGTTAATCACAAGCTGGTCTGTTTCAAGGATCAATCCTTGTCGGCCGCGGACCAGATCGCCTTCAGCCAGCGCTTCGGCCCGCTCGAGGTGCATGTGCTGTCGCAGTACAACCATCCGGACCATCCGGAAATCTTCCGGCTCTCGAACCGCGTCGTAGACGGCAAGCCCATGGGCATCTCGGACGGCGGTTCATACTGGCATTCGGACCTCGCCTTCCAGGTGCAACCGGCCAAGGCGACGATCCTGAACGCGCTGGAAATCCCCGCCGAAGGCGGCGACACGCTTTTCATCGACATGGAAGCGGCCTACAACGCGCTATCCGATGAATGGAAGGCGCGCCTCGACGGCCTACGCGCCATTCATCGTTATCGCCCCCGCGCGACGACGGACGGGCAGACCACGCAGGTCAAGATGACTGAGGAGCAGAAGCAGAAGACTCCCGATGTCGACCATCCGCTGATCCGCACGAATCCGGATACCGGGCGCAAAGCCATCTTTGCGCATCCGGGCATGACCGTCGAGATCGTGGGCCTGGGCAAGGCGGAGAGCGACGAGATCCTCGAGTTCCTGTTTGCCCATACGATCCAGCCGCAGTTCCGCTACGACTTCCGCTGGTCGCCCGGCGATGTCGTGATGTGGGACAACCGGTCCACGATGCACAGCGCCACCACGCGTGACCTGCCGGCCGGCCAGCATCGCACGTTGTACCGCACGACGGTGCAGGGCGAACGCCCGATCTGAGCATGCACGCGGCAACCAAAACGATCGGCACCTGTTCGATCCTCGACTTCCGGCTCGCGGATGGCGCGGCCGTGCCACTGCGCCTGGCATATACCTGCCAGGGGCCGGCCGGCGGCCGGACCTTCCTGCTGCTGCACGGCTATACGGGCAGCCATTTCGCGCTCGAGGCCACGCCGCGGGCGGCCGATGCCGGGTGGGCGGCCGCCTGGGCCGGCAGCGGCAAGGCGCTCGATACGCGCCGCGACCGGGTCGTCACCGTCAATCTGCCGGGGTCATCGTACGGCTCCGAATGGCAGGGCAGCGAAGGCACCTACGCGACCGTCGAAGCGATGGCCGGGGCGATTGATGTACTGCTGACGCAGCTCGGCGTGACATACCTCAACGGTGTGATCGGCTATTCCTTCGGTGGCTACGTGGCGCTCCAATTGAAATCGGACTATCCGCAGCGCGTCGGACCTGTCCTGGCGCTATGCACGGCTACGCAGGGGCGCGGCAGCGCGGCCGATGTGGATGCCATGCGTCAGCTCGACAGTCCGGGCAAGCGCTATGACTTCCGCGTGGCCACGCTGATGAAGGCCGGCCTGGCGGAATGGGCCCAGGATCATGGCGAGGTTGCCTTGCAGGCCCAGCTGGCCGCCGTGCGCCGCTGGGCGGAGGAATACTCGGCTGCCTCGCTATGGCGCCTGCGCGCGGCTGCGGTGACGTTTGCGGTGCCCGGTCGCCCGCCCGATACCACCATGCTGTATGCATCATCCGATACATTGTTTCCCCCGCCGGCAGAGACCCCGGCCGACTGCCTCATCGAGACGCGCTACGGCCACCAGGCACTGGTTCTGGACCCCGCGCCGTGGATTGCTCCGATCGCGCGCTGGGTAGAACGCTGCCCCCATACCGATATCAACACTAC
>DATLHT010000393.1:0-7765 GCA_035539795.1 Burkholderiaceae bacterium | reverse complement strand
AGCAGCAGGCCGTCGGCGGTGGACAGGGCCGCCGCCAGCGCGCCGGCGGCGATGAGGCCGGAAATGACGCTCGGCAACCCGGCAATTTCCGGCGCGGCGAGGACGATCATGTCGGGCTGCACCATGATCTCGGCCCATTGCACGATGCCGTCGCCATTGATATCGGAAATCGAGAACACGGCCGGGTCGATCTTGCGCCAAGGCACGGTCCACAGCGGCAGGTCGTTGAACGAGGTACCGACCAGGCCGAAGAGGAATTCGTATTTGACCAGGGCTGCGAAGGTCGGCGCCGAGATATACAGCAGGCCGATGAAGAACACGGCCCAGCCGACGGAGGTACGGGTCTCGCGCACGGAGGGTGTGGTCTGGAAGCGCGTGAGGATGTGCGGCAGGCTGGCAGTGCCGAGCATCAGACAGAACACCAGCAGCACGAAATTGAGACGCTGCGTGGTGGGGTCCTGCCCCGCATGCGCGGGAAAAGGCTCGGAAAAAGGCGTGGCCGGCCGGCTACGCGCCAGCGCGGCATCACGTTCATCGCCCCATTGCACGTAGGCAGCCGCGGCATCGCGCGGAAACTCGACGCGCTCACGCTCCGCTGCCTTGATCTCGCGCAGCGGCGCATTGTGTTCGCGCAGGTCCTTGAGACGCGCCTGCAAGGCATCGCGCTCTTCCTCGAACGACGCCGGCAGGCGTGCGATCCGCTCCTCGACTGCCCTCGCCTCGGCCAGATAATGTGCACGTACGGCCTGTTCGTCAGGATCCGCAGCCAGTGTCCGCTCGCGCTCGGCAATCTGTGTGAGGATGGAGCCGTAGGAGAACTGTGGCACCACCATGCCATGATGTTTCCAGGCAATCAGCGAGACGGTGATCAGGAAGGCCAGGATCAGGATGATGTACTGCGCGACCTGCGTCCACGTGACGGCGCGCATGCCGCCGAGGAACGAGCAGACCAGTACGCCGGCCAGACCGAAGAACACGCCGACGGCAAACTCGACGCCGATGAAGCGCGTAACGATCAGGCCGATGCCCTGGATCTGCGCGACGAGATAGACGAACGAGCACAGCGCCGCCCCAGCCACGGCGATGCCGCGCACCGTCATGCTGCCGCCGGGCCGTCCATTGCCATAGCGAACCGCAAGGAAGTCCGGCACGGTGTAGCCGGCAAACTTGCGCAGATACGGCGCAAGCAGGAAGGCGACGAGGCAATAGCCGCCCATCCAGCCCATGATATAGGCCAGGCCTTCGTAACCGGAGGCGAACAAAATGCCCGCCAGGCCGATGAACGAGGCCGCACTCATCCAGTCGGCCGCAGTCGCCATGCCATTGAACATGGCTGGCACACGCCGGCCGGCGACGTAGTACTCGTTGAGGTCGGCGGTCCGGCAGATCAGGCCGATGCAGGCATAGACGGCAATGGTCACGAACAGGAACACATAGCCAAGCCAGATGCCGGGCCCGTTGCGTTGCTCGATCAGCGCCATCATGGCGACGAAGCCGATAAAGCCAAGCGTGTACAGGCTGTAGTACAGCAGCAGCCGGTTGCGGAAGCGCGCCTGGCGATCGGGCACGATCAGTCCAGCCAGGAATCAGCAGGTATGCCGCAGCCACCGCGGGCGGCTGCGGACATGCAGGGAGCGGGACACAGGCCCGGGCCGGCCATGGTGTGGGGTCAGCGGGCCTGTTTGAGCTGCTCGAGGATGGCTGGGTTTTCGAGCGTCGAGGTGTCCTGCGTGATCTCCTCGTTCTTGGCGAGGGACCGCAGCAGGCGGCGCATGATCTTGCCGGAGCGGGTCTTGGGCAGATTGTCGCCGAAGCGGATTTCCTTCGGCTTGGCAATCGGGCCGATTTCCTTGCCGACCCAGTTGCGCAGCTCGGTGGCGATCTGCTTGGCTTCCTCATCGTTGGGACGCGCGCGCTTGAGTACCACGAAGGCGCAGATGGCTTCGCCGGTGGTATCGTCCGGGCGGCCGACCACGGCAGCCTCGGCCACGATCGGATTGGCGACCAGCGCCGATTCGATTTCCATCGTGCCCATGCGGTGGCCGGAGACGTTCAGCACATCGTCAATACGGCCCATGATGGTGAAGTAGCCGGTGTCCTTGTCGCGGATCGAGCCATCGCCGGCCAGATATAGCGTGCCGCCAAGCTCGGGCGGGAAGTAGCTCTTCTTGAAGCGCTCCGGATCGCCCCAGATGGTGCGGATCATTGCGGGCCACGGGCGCTTGATGACGAGAATACCGCCATTGCCATTGGGCACGTCCTGACCGGTCTCATCGACGATTGCGGCGGCGATGCCGGGCAGCGGCAGCGTGCAGGAACCAGGCACGAGCGGTGTGGCGCCAGGCAACGGTGTGATGACATGGCCGCCGGTTTCCGTCTGCCAGAAGGTATCGAGCACCGGGCAGCGTCCGCCGCCGATATTGGTGTGGTACCACATCCAGGCTTCGGGATTGATGGGCTCGCCCACCGAGCCGAGCAGGCGCAGGCTCGACAGGTCGTACTGGCGCGGATGCACCTTGGGATCCGCCTCAGCCGCCTTGATAAGCGAACGGATGGCCGTCGGCGCGGTATAGAAGATCGTGACCTTGAGGCGCTGGATCATTTCCCAGAAGCGCCCCGCATCGGGGTACGTCGGTACGCCTTCAAACATCACCTGTGTCGCGCCGGCAGCCAGAGGACCATAGGCGATGTAAGTGTGGCCGGTGACCCAGCCGATGTCGGCGGTACACCAGAATACATCGTGCGGCTTGAGGTCGAAGGTCCACAACATGGTCATCTTCGCCCACAGCAGGTAACCGCCGGTGCTGTGTTGCACGCCCTTGGGCTTGCCGGTGGAACCGGAGGTATACAGGATGAACAGCGGATGCTCGGCCTCGACCGCGACGGCCGGACATTCGGCCGACTGGGCCTCGGCCAGCTCATGCATCCACAGGTCGCGGCCGGCCTGCCAGGCGACCTGCCCACCGGTGCGGCGATAGACGATCACCTGCCGGACGGCTTCGGTACCGCCGAGGGTGAGCGCTTCATCGACAATGTTCTTCAGCGGCAGCGCCTTGCCGCCGCGCATCTGCTCATCCGCCGTGATCACGGCCACGGCGCCGACGTCGACGATGCGTTCGTGCAGCGACTTGGACGAAAAACCGCCGAACACCACCGAATGCGTCGCGCCGATGCGCGCGCACGCCTGCATGGCGACCACGCCTTCGACCGACATGGGCATGTAGATCACCACGCGGTCGCCCTTGCCAATGCCGAGCGACTTGAGCCCGTTGGCGAAGCGGCATACGCGGGCATGCAGCTCGCGGTAGCTGATGTGGGTAACCTTGCCGTCGTCGGTTTCGAAGATGATGGCGGTCTTGTCGGCGTTGCCGTTTTCGAGATTGCGGTCCAGGCAGTTGTACGAGGCATTCAGCTCGCCATCGTCGAACCATTTGTAGAACGGGGCATTGCTTTCGTCGAGCACGCGCGAGAATGGCTTGCTCCAGTGGAGGTTCTCGCGGGCCAGCCGGGCCCAGAAACCTTCATAGTCACGCTCGGCCTCGGCGCACAGCGCGTTGTACCCTGCCATGCCGGAAATCGTCGCCTGTTTGGCCAGCGCCTCGGGCGGGGGGAACACGCGATTTTCCTGAAGAACCGATTCGATTGCGGACATGCTTGTCTCCTGATGTAATACTGATGCCGTGGCAGCAAGGTATGCGGATCGCCTTACTCTAGCCTTACGCGCTATGTCATAAGGCTAGCACAGCTGACCCGCCACGGATAAGAGACGCCGGCGTGACCTGACGCCCCGCGCACCTGCGCATGCCGGCCAACTCCACCGCTCCCCCTACAGGTGTCGCTTGCCGTTCTATCTCTCCTGCCTTGCCGCGGCCATGCTGCTGATCGGCACCAATGTCGGACTGGGCAAGTCAGTGATCGTATTCTTTCCGGTCCTGCTGTTTACCTTCCTGCGGTTCGGCATTGCCGTCATCTGCCTGCTCCCGTGGCTGCGGCCAGCCCGCATGCGGCGCATTTCGCGCAAGGAATGGCTGCAGATATTCCTGCAGGCGTTTTTTGGGACATTCCTGTTTACGCTGTTCATGCTGTACGGCGTGCGCTACACCACGGCCATGGCGGCTGGCGTGATCACGAGCGCCATCCCGGCATCGGTCGCAATCGTGTCGTGGCTGGTGCTGCGCGAACGGCTGTCGCGGCGCACCGCCCTGTCGGTGGCGCTGGCCATCGGCGGGATCCTGATCCTCAACCTCAGCACCGCGCAGCACTCCGGCAGCAATACGGCGGAGAACGCCCTGCTGGGCAACCTGTTCGTGCTGGGCGCGGTGATCTGCGAGGGCCTGTATGTCATCCTCTCGCGCAGCATCACGCAGACCGTGCCGCCGATGGAGAACTGCGCCTATACCCATCTGTTCGGCTTCCTGCTGATCCTGCCGTTTGGCGTGGCCGTGCTGCCGGGATTCGACTTCTCGGCCATTCCCGTCTACGGCTGGTCCATCATGCTGTGGTACGTGCTGTCGGCCAGCATCTTTTCGTTCGCACTATGGGCAACGGGCATCCGCCATGTGCCCGCGACGCTGGCTGGGGTGTTTACCTCGCTGGTGCCGCTGGCGGCTGCGGCCTACGGCATCCTGGTCCTGGGCGAAACGCCGGGCTGGGGCCATGCCGTCGCGATGGTCTGCGTGCTCGCGGGCATTGCCGTGGCCTGCTGGCCCTCCAAGCCCTTCCGGCACGCGCTGACGGCCATCGACGATCCGGCGGCCCCCGCTGGCGCCACGGCGCAGGAAGCGCACGCCGGCACCGTCGAGCGGGAAGTACGGTGACGGTACAATCGCGTCTGTTTTTCTGATCCTCTACCTTATCCGCACACCATGGACACTACTTCGACTGCCCCGCGGCGCCCGATGTCTCCCCTTGCACGCGCGATTTTCGCGACCCGCTGGCTGCAGCTGCCGCTGTATCTCGGCCTGGTCGTCGCGCAGGCGATCTATGTCTACCACTTCGTCGTCGAGGTCTGGCACCTCGTGTCGCATGTCACGACCTACAACGAAACCCAGATCATGCTGGTGGTGCTGGGGCTGATCGATGTAGTCATGATCTCCAACCTGCTGATCATGGTCATCATCGGCGGCTACGAAACCTTTGTCTCGCGCCTCCATGTGGAAGGCCACCCCGATGAGCCGGAATGGCTCGACCACGTCAATGCCGGCGTGCTGAAGGTCAAGCTGTCGATGGCGCTGATTAGCATTTCGTCGATTCACCTGCTCAAAACCTTCATCGATGCGGCGCAGCGCGACTCGCAGACCATCATCGCGCAGGTGGCCATCCATTTCGCCTTCCTGCTGTCCGCCCTGGCCATGGCCTGGACCGACAAGCTGATTGCGCATCCGCCGGCATCCGGCCGGGCCCACTGAGTTCTGGCCCAGGCCTCGCGCGGCACCCGGCTTGGTCGTGTGCCGCGTCCGCCATGCCTGAAGACCTCGGCGGCAGCCGGAAAGGTGTATGATTTCCGGTTGTCGTCCCTCAAATCTGTCCCCCAATTCCAAGATCTGTCCAATGACTGCCGCTTCCCAATCCGCTGCCCAGCCCATTCGCCAGGAAGACCTCATCCAGAGCGTCGCCGACTCGCTGCAATACATCAGCTATTACCACCCGATGGATTACATCACCAGCCTGGGCCGCGCCTATGAGCTGGAACAAAGCCCGGCGGCCAAGGATGCCATCGCGCAAATCCTCACCAACAGCCGCATGTGCGCCGAGGGCAAGCGCCCCCTGTGCCAGGACACCGGCATCGTCACGATCTTCGTCAAGGTGGGCATGGACGTGCGCTGGGCCGATGCCACCATGGGCCTGTCGGACATGATCAACGAAGGCGTGCGCCGCGGCTATACGCATCCCGACAACGTGCTGCGCGCCTCCATCGTGAATCCGCCCGAAGGCGGCCGCAAGAACACCAAGGACAACACGCCTGCCGTGATCCACTATGAAGTGGTACCCGGCAACACCATCGACATCCAGGTCGCGGCCAAGGGCGGCGGCTCGGAGAACAAGTCGAAGTTCGTCATGCTCAACCCGTCCGACAGCATCGTCGACTGGGTCCTCAAGACCGTGCCGACCATGGGCGCCGGCTGGTGCCCGCCGGGCATGCTCGGCATCGGCATTGGCGGCACCGCCGAAAAGGCGATGGTGATGGCCAAGGAATCGCTGATGGAGTCGATCGATATCCAGGAAGTGATCGCCCGCGGCCCGCGCGACTGGGTCGAGGAACTGCGCGTGGAGCTGTTCCAGAAGGTCAACGCACTCGGCATCGGTGCCCAAGGCCTGGGCGGCCTGGCGACCGTGCTGGACGTGAAGATCATGGCCTACCCGACGCATGCCGCGTCCAAGCCGGTGGCGATGATCCCGAACTGCGCGGCCACGCGCCACGTGCATTTCACGCTGGACGGCTCCGGTCCGGCCAAGCTCGAGGCACCGGACCTGTCGGCCTGGCCGAAGGTCAACTGGGAGCCGAATACCGAATCGTCCAAGCGTGTCGACCTGAATACGCTGACGCCGGAAGAAGTGGCCTCGTGGAAGCCGGGCCAGACTCTGCTGCTGAATGGCAAGATGCTGACTGGCCGCGATGCCGCGCACAAGCGCATCGCCGACATGCTGGCTGCCGGCGAGAAGCTGCCGATCGACTTCACCAACCGCGTGATCTACTACGTCGGCCCGGTCGATCCGGTACGCGACGAGGTGGTCGGCCCGGCCGGCCCCACCACTGCTACGCGCATGGACAAGTTCACCGAGACGATGCTGGCGCAGACCGGCCTGATCGCCATGATCGGCAAGGCCGAGCGCGGCCCGGTGGCCATCGAGGCGATCCAGAAGCACAAGTCGGCCTACCTGATGGCCGTGGGCGGCGCAGCGTATCTCGTCTCCAAGGCGATTCGCGGCGCCAAGGTACTGGCCTTCGAAGACCTCGGCATGGAAGCCATCTACGAATTCGACGTGAAGGACATGCCGGTGACCGTGGCGGTCGACAGCAGCGGCACGTCCGTGCACAAGACCGGCCCGGCCGAATGGCAGGCCCGCATCGCCGGCATTCCGGTCGCGGCCAGCTGAACCATCTGCAGAACGACAAGGAGCCGGGCATCGCCCGGTTTTTTGATAGCCTACCCGGATCATGACTCTGGCATCCTCGGCACCCATCGGCGTATTCGATTCCGGCCTCGGCGGCCTGTCGGTGCTGCGCGACATCCGTGCCTTGCTGCCAGAGGAATCGCTGCTGTACCTGGCTGATTCGAAATACGTCCCCTACGGCGAACGCGACGCTTCCTTCGTGGCCGAACGCACGCTGCAAATGACGCACTGGCTGGAGGCCCAAGGCTGCAAGGCGCTGGTCATTGCCTGCAACACGGCCACGGCGCATGCCGCGCAACTGGTACGCGAACGCATCGCCCTGCCGATCGTCGGCGTCGAGCCAGGGCTGAAGCCGGCCATTGCCGCCAGCCAGAGCAAGGCGGTCGGCGTGCTGGCCACGGCCAATACGCTCAAGAGCGCCAAATTCGCCCGGTTGCTGGACAGTCTTTCGCACGAGGGCCGCTTCATTTGCGAGGCCGGTGTCGGACTCGTGCCGCTGGTCGAAGCGGGCCATATCGACGGCCCGGAAGTCGAACAGCGGCTGCAGTCCCTGCTGGCACCCATGCTCGAAGCGGGCGCAGATACGCTAGTATTGGGTTGCACCCACTATCCGTTTCTGTCAGATGCGATCGAGCGCATCAGCCAAGGA
>DATLHT010000392.1:0-9087 GCA_035539795.1 Burkholderiaceae bacterium | reverse complement strand
GTTGTCGGAAGTGAAGGTGTTCGATGATGCCGCAGCCCTGCAGGCCGAGAGCGCCGGCGCGCCGGTCGCCATCGTGGGCGACACGCAGCTGATGCTGAAGATCGAGATCGACGTGGCGGCCGAACGTGCCCGCCTCGGCAAGGAAACCGAGCGCCTGCGCGGCGAGATCGCCAAGTGCACCGCCAAGCTCGGCAACGAGAGCTTCACCGCGCGTGCGCCGGAAGCCGTGGTGGCGCAGGAGCGCCAGCGCCTCGCCGACTTCGAAGCCACGCTCGCCAAGCTCGATGGCCAGCTCGCCCGTCTGCCAGCCTGATCACACCCAAGGAACCAGAAACAGATGTCAACACAGAACCGCGTCACCAAAGCCGTGTTCCCGGTCGCCGGGCTGGGGACGCGTTTCCTGCCCGTCACGAAGGCCAGCCCCAAAGAAATGCTGCCGGTCGTCGACAAGCCGCTGATCCAGTATGCGGTGGAAGAAGCCATCGCCGCCGGCATCACCGAAATGGTGTTCGTGACAGGCCGCAACAAGCGCGCCATCGAGGATCACTTCGACAAGGCGTATGAACTCGAGGCCGAGCTGGAAGCCAAGAACAAGCAGGCGCTGCTCGATGTGGTGCGCTCGATCAAGCCTGCCCACGTCAGTTGCTTCTACGTGCGCCAGCCGGAGGCACTGGGCCTGGGGCATGCCGTGCTGTGCGCGGAAAAGCTGATCGGCGACGAACCGTTTGCCGTGATCCTTGCCGACGACCTGCTCGATGGCGAGCCGCCGGTGATGAAGCAGATGGTGGACATGTACGGCCACTTCAACTGCTCGATTCTCGGCGTCGAGGAAATCGCCCGCGAACAGAGCCGCTCATACGGCGTGATCGACGGACGCGAATGGGAAGAAGGCGTAGTCAAGCTGTCCGGCATCGTCGAGAAGCCGGCGCCGGAAGACGCCCCATCCAACCTCGGTGTGGTAGGGCGCTATATCCTGACACCGCGTATCTTCGACCATATCCGCAACCTCAAGCCCGGTGCGGGCGGCGAGTTCCAGCTGACCGATGCAATCCAATCGCTGCTGGGGCAGGAACAGGTACTGGCGTACCGCTACAAGGGCACGCGCTATGACTGCGGCAGCAAGCTGGGGTATCTGAAGGCGACCGTGGAATTCGCGCTCAAGCACGCGGAAGTGCGCGAGGACTTTGCCACGTATCTCGCCAATCGCGGCTGACTACCTGCATCGCTCGGACAGCAGCCCAGCAATCCGATGCCGGCTGGGCGCCGCGCCATCACTCGCCGTGACGGTTTGCCATCCACGGGCGACGGACACAATCCGTGTGGCAGCCCACATTGCCTGCATCCACGGACGTGCGTACGAATACGAAGATGGATCCGCACTGACCATCGCACAATGTGGTGGCTGGACGGCGTGCCGCATGCAGCGCTACAAGAAGTGGCGCGAGCTGCGGACGGAATGTGGCGCCAGAAGCAGCGCGAGGCGCCTAGGTGCGAAGTGCCTTAGCGGCGGCGCATATAGAACACGAACACCTTGTCGACTTCCTGGTGTTCGAGCAGTTCATTCCCGGTCTGTTTGGCAAAGGCCTGGAAATCGCGGCTGGAGCCCGGATCGGTCGCCATGACCTTGAGCACTTCCCCGCTGGCCATGTCCGCCAGCGCTTTCTTGGTCCGCAGGATCGGCAGCGGGCAGTTCAGTCCGCGCGCATCGACTTCTTTCTGAAATTCCATGAATGTTCCTGAATCACTCCCCGCTGGGCGCGGGCTGTAGCCCGATATTGTAGCGGAATCGCCGCCCGCGCATGCCAGAGTGTCCATATCGTGGCATCGATCCCCTCGGAGCTTGGGGGAACATGGGAGGATTCAGTCGCGCCGGCGCATGCGCATGAACAGTGCCGCGCCGGCCAGCAAGGCCGTCGTCGCCACCAGCAGTGACGGCGTAAACGAACCCGTTCGTCCAACCAGTTCGGTCGCCAGCGGCGGACCGACGATCTGCCCGAGGCCGTAGGTCGCCGTCATCAATCCCATCAGGCGCGGGGCGCTTGGTCCCGCCAGTGTGTGTGCTTCACGCATGGCGAACAGCGTGATGACCGTGAATGGCATGCCAAGCAGAATGCTGCTGAACGCAAAGCCAGGCACGCTCGGTGACACGATGGCCGCCAGAATCGCTATGGCCTGCAGCACATAGGCAATCGCCAGCAGTACGACCGGATCATGCCGCGTCGAGATGCGAGTCGCCAGCGCCGCGCCGCAGACGATACCGGCTCCGAACATCGGCCAGAACAGGTCCGGCCACGGCGACCCCGGCAAGGCATGGCGCGCGATCACCGGCAGGAACGTGGCCGTGATGATGTAGCCGAATCCGGCCAGGCCATACACCCATGCCAGCAGCCACGCACGTGGAGACAGCACACCGGCACTGCTGCCTGTCGCCGTCGCGGGCGCACGCGACGAGCGGAATTGCGGCCAGATCAGCACCACGATCAGCAACGCAATCGCGGCAAAGCACAGCCACCCCGATGCAGCCTGCCAGCCGGCCTGTACCATGACGCTCGCCGCCAATCCGGTGAGCACGATGCCTGCGCCTGGTCCGCAGAACATAATGGCAGCCAGTTCGGGACGGCCGCGTTCGGAGAGGCTCATCAGACACCAGCCGGAGGCGAATACCAGCACCCACGCGCTGGCCACGCCGGCCAGTCCGCGCAACACCGCCCATGCAAGCGGCGTGTGGACCACGCCCATGCCGAGCGTCAGCAATACCGTCGCGACAAGACCAAAGCGCACCATGCGGCCCGGCCGCACGCGGATCAGCATGCTCGAGGCCGCGCCGGCAAAATAACCGAAGTAATTGGCGGTCGCCAGCCAGCCACCTTCCGACAGCGTGATCACGCCATCGTGCAGCATCATCGGCAGTAGTGGCGTGA
Organism: Burkholderiaceae bacterium; assembly: GCA_035539795.1. Taxonomy (GTDB): domain Bacteria; phylum Pseudomonadota; class Gammaproteobacteria; order Burkholderiales; family Burkholderiaceae; genus Imbroritus. The sequence continues at coordinate 6,166 of DATLHT010000392.1, read as the reverse complement.
ACGCAAAGCGGCCGATCCCCATGGCAACTGCCAGGGCCAGCAACGCCGTGGCGCCGATCAGCCACGGCGAGGTGGCAGAGACAGCAGGACTCGGAGCGGATCGCATGTGGGATCAGGAACGCGTTGCCGATGCGCAGCAGGCGTGGATATCGCGCGCCAGCGCTTCGACCGTCTCCTCGGATGTATCCCAGGCGCACATGAAACGGCAGCCGCCTGCACCGATGAAGGTATAGAACTTCCAGCCTCTTGCCCGCAAGGCATCGATGGCCGGCAGGGGCAACTCGGCGAACACCGCGTTGGCCTGCACGGGGAACATCAGCCGGGTCCCCGGCACGGCGGCGATGCGCTCGGCCAGCAACGCCGCCATGGCGTTGGCATGCCGCGCGTTGCGCAGCCACACGTCATGCTCGAGCAAACCCAGCCACGGTGCGGAGATGAAACGCATCTTGGAAGCGAGCTGGCCGGCCTGCTTCACGCGGTAGGCAAAGTCCTCGGCCAGGGCACGGTTGAAGAACACCACGGCCTCGCCGACCGGCAGACCGTTCTTGGTACCGCCGAAGCACAGCACATCGACGCCCGCGCGCCACGTCACATCGGCGGGATGCACATCGAGCGAGGCCACGGCATTGGCGAAGCGCGCGCCGTCCATGTGAACGCGCAGACCATGCTGGCGTGCCACTGCGGTGACGGCCTGGATTTCCCCAACGCTGTAGACCGTGCCGACCTCCGTAGCCTGGGTTAGCGAGACGACCTTGGGCTTGGGGTAATGGATATCGGCGCGGCGCGTGACCAGTGCTTCGACAGCCGCAGGCGTCAGCTTGCCGTGCGGCCCGTCGGCCACCAGCAGCTTGGAACCATTGGAGAAGAATTCGGGCCCGCCGCATTCGTCGGTTTCGATATGCGCGAGCGTATGGCAGATGACCGAATGGTAAGACTGGCACAGCGCGGCGAGCGCCAGCGAATTGGCGGCCGTGCCATTGAAGACGAAGAACACTTCGCAGTCCGTTTCGAACAGCGCGCGCAGCCGGTCGCATACGCGCTGCGTCCACGAATCGTCACCGTAGGCCGGTTCATGGCCGCTGCCATTGGCCTGCAGGAAATACGTCAGCGATTCAGGACAGAAGCCGGCGTAGTTGTCGGACGCGAAGTGCTGCATGCTCACCTCATGACTTGTCCGACTGCAGGGTGCCTGCCGTTGCCCAGCTGTTACGCGGGATTTCGCTGAACACGACGTGCAGTGTGTCGGGCTTGCAATTGAATGTCTCGCAGGCGAGCTTCGTCACTTCACGGGCGAATGTACGCTTTTGCTCATCCGTCCGACCGGCGAGCATTTCGACGCGAATCACAGGCATGGAAACTCCAGGGGGAAATAGGTCAATACGGGCCGATGATCGGCCTGCGCACGCCCCATTGTAGCGGTGATCGCTCCGCCCCGACAGGGACGGAGCATGCCCCCTGCTATGCCAGGGTTACCGCGTACCAGCAATTGAGACAGCCACCTGGCGATCTCCCTTCAGGCACTGGATGACGGCAGGCGTCTTGGGCCCCGGGCACTGCGCGGCATTCTTCACGCCCCGCCCTTCGACCTGGATCCGCTCGGCCGGCACGCCATTGGCGACCAGATAGTCGCGTACCGCTTCGGCACGGCGTTGCGATAGCGCCTGATTGGCGGGGCTGTTGCCGATGCGGTCGGCAAATCCCACGATCTGGACACGGTTCACGTCGCGCAGCTCGCGGAAATCGCGCGCCAGACGCGCCAGGCGGGCCTGGCCGTCGTCCGTCAGGTTGCCGATCGCGGCCTCCCCGAACTCGAAGGTGAACTGGTCACCGAGCGTCACCGACTGCGGCGCACGCACCGGCTCGGGTGTGGGCTGGGCTGCCACCGGTGCCGGCGGATTCAGCAGGTCCGCGCATCCCGGCTTGTTCCACAGCGTGCCGCGTACTTTCATCTGGTCGTCATACAGCACCTTGTACTGGCACTGGGTCACGTTGCCGCTGGCATCGCGGAGATTGAAGATGTAGTTCCACTCGCGCACGCCAAACAGCCCTTCGCTGAAATGCGGTGCGCCGAGCAGGTCGAGCACCTGCGGCTTGGTCAGGCCGGTCCCCATGTTGCGGAGGTTGGCCACATTGGGAAACAGCCCTTCCGTGCGGTATGACGATGCCGGATCGGGAAACTGGGTATCGGTCTGCTGTGCAGCCGATGCGCCGCCATGGAATGCCGCCATCAGCGACACGAGGCAGAGCGCCAGGAACGGTTTGCGGTTCATTGTTCAGTCCTTGAAAAAGGTTAAAGCAGAATCTCTCGCGGTGGCCGAAGCGCGCACCGTGACAGGTGAACATCAGACCTGCCAGCGGATTCACGCACATGCGCGGTAACCGCATCGATGAGTCGATTGATCGGACAAGGCTTAGCGCCGGATGGGTGCCGGCAAGCCACGCATCCCGCTGGCCGACACCTGGCCGGACCAGCAGGACATCGGGCTTACTTGATCACCCACTCCACGCCGGCACCTGCCGCGACACCGCCATGGCGACCGCCGGACACACCGCCGGTGATGCTCCAGCGGCCGTTTTCAGCCGTGCTGCGGAAGCTCACGCCCAGGGCGAGCTGCTTGCCGTAGTAGCCCGTACCAACACGCAGGGTGGTGGCACCCGGGGCGTAATTGGCAGGCGCCTGCAGCGCGATGGCCGAGGCGATACCAGCATTGGAACGGCGCTCGACCTTGTCGATGTCGCCATGCAGGGCATTCACGCGCTGGTCGGTGTAGTTGTTGGCTTCCGCGGTAGCAGCACGCAGCTGGCCAACCGTGGCACCGTCAGAGTTCTGCACGCCATCGGCCATGTTGGAGATGATGCGGTTGCCGACTGCCACCACGTTCGCACGGCCGCCATCGTCGCTACCGTTGCCCAGCGCAACCGAGTTGTTGCCCGAGCTCTTGGCGCCGGTACCGAGCGCCGTGCTGTTCTGGCCGGACGCCACTGCGTTGTTACCGATGGCCACCGAGTTGGCGCCGGAAGAGACCGCACCCGAACCGCCGGCGACCGAGTTGCTGCCCGAGGTATCCGGGTTGACCACGGTGCCGACATTCACCTGGAACAGGCCGGTCGTGCCCTGGCTGATCTGGTTGAACTTGTTGTCGGTATAGCTCTTCGACGAGTTCAGGATGGTGTCGCCGTAGGTCTTGAGCTGGCCGCCGTTGATGGCATCCTTGCTGCCCGCGGCGATGTTGCCATCGGCCACGTTGGTGATCTTGGTGCCATTGGCGCCGCCCAGCGTCACCGTATCCTTGCTGGCGCTGTCGTACTTCACAACATTGTCCAGGCTGGCGTTGACGTTGCTGATCTTGTTGTCGACGTAGTCCTTGTTGACGGCATCCGAACCCTGCACCGGCGTCAGCACGTTGCGGATGATGCGGTTACCGGCATCGTAGTAACCGCCTGCAGTATTGAATTGCAGCGTCGTCTTGAACAACGTGTCGATATCAGTCGTGTTCTTGGTGACCTGGGTATTGGTCGAGAACAGCTGGCTGCCGTTGACCGCATCCTTGCTGGTAGCCGAGAGGATCGCTTCCTTGACGTTGCCCAGACGCACCGTGCCGGCCGCGCCGACACCACCCAGCGTGACTGAGGTCTTGCTGGCATCGTCGTACGCCACGAAGTTGCCACCCGACACCGCCGTGATCTTGTCATCCAGCGCCTTCAGCTGGCTGCCGTTGACGGCATCCTTGCTGGTCGCGTTGATGTCGCCGTCCGCGACGTTCTTGATCTTCAGGCTCTTCGAATCGTAGAAGTTCCGGGTGGTCGGGTCGAGCAGCAAAGCATCGGCGAACAGCGTAGTGATATCCGTGGTGTTCTTGCTGATATTCGTCGTGTTCAGTGTGACCTGATTATTGGTCGCCGTCAGCTGCCCGAAGTTGACGGCGTCGGTCGGATTGACACCAGCCTTGACGTTGGTCAGTGCCACGGTGCCGGCCGCAGCTGCGCCACCGAGCTTGACGGAGGTCTTGGTCGCGTCATCGTAGGCGACGAAGTTGCCGGTCACGCCAGCCGTGATCTGGTCCTGGACGGCCTTCAGCTGGCTGCCGTTGACGGCATCCTTGCTGGTGGCCGTGACATCGCCATCCGCGACGTTCTGGATCTTCAGGTTCTTCGAGTCGTAGAACTTTCTTGACGGATCAAGCAACAGCGCATCGGCGAACAGCGTGTTGATATCCGTCGTGTTCTTGTTGATGTTCGTCGTGTTGTTCGCGATATTGGTGATGTTCTGCGCCACCTGATCATTGGTCGCCTTCAACTGACCGAAGTTGACCGCATCGGTCGGCGCCGAACCGGCGGCCACATTGGTCACCTTGACCGGCGTGGTCTTGCTGCTGCCCGCGCCAACGAGCGTGACCGTGCCGTGGCTGGCATCGTCGTACAACACAGCGTCGAGCGTCGTACCCGAGCCGATCTTGGCTTCGACGGCCTTGAGCTGGTTGACGTTGACCGCATCGGTGCCGTTCACACCAGGTGCCAGATTCTGGATCGTCAGGTTCTTGCCGGTACGGCCCGCGTCATAGAACGACTTGGTCGGGTCGAGCAGCAGCGCATCGGCGAACAAGGTGTCGATACGAGTCGTCTGGTTGAAGATATTCGTGGTGTTCTGCGAGACCTGGTTGTTGGTCGCTGTGAGCTGGCCGAAATTGACCGCGTCGGTCGGATTGACACCGGCCTTGACGTTGGTGAGTGCTACCGGTGCTGCTGCACCGACGCCACCGAGGGTGACCGACGTCTTGCTGGCATCGTCGTACGCCACGAAGTTGCCAATCTGATTTTGCAGCTGATCGCGGATGGCCTTGACTTGGGCTACGTTCACGGCATCGGTGTCCGCTGTACCGTTGGCGACATTAGTGATTTGACGCCGCATGCCAGCGTTTTCGTCGCCGACGGAAAGCTCACCGGCGGTCGTGGAAACGGCTATCCCGGTGAGCGGGTCCAGCACACTGTTGATGGCGCCGCGGCGCGCCACCGACTCGAAGCCCAGCGCCACGGCCTTGTCGGCTCGGGCTTCGGCACGGCGGCCCAGGGCAGTACCATCCGGACCAGTGCTTGAAACGCTTGCACCGACCCCCAGAGCGGTGCCGCCATCCGCATAGGTCGTGGAAAAACTACCAATCGCCGTGGAGTAATTCGAGAAGGCCAGTGAAGCGCCAACACCGCCGGCCTGATAGCCGAACGCACTGGAAAATGTGCCCGCGGTCACGGCACCCGCGCCAACAGCGGTCTGCCCGACCGCGCCATTAGGCGCACTACCACTGGCACGATTTTGCGCGCGGAAGCCAATGGCGACGCTTTCCACGGTTTCAGTGCTGGCCAAGGCACCGCCCACCGTGCTGCCCTTCGCGGCTGCAGCGCATATCGGATTGCTGGTGGCAGCATAGTTACCGTTCAGAATAACGCAAGGCTCGGTGACCTGGGCCTGCGCCAGTCCGGGGGACACAAGGACGCCGACACCGGTGAAGAACAGAGCTGCAACCTGTGTGGAAAGCAGGGTGCGCTGCGTACGTGGAAGAAGATTCTTTTGCATGATCATTCCCTTTACGGAAAACGTTTAAAGCGGATCTGTCAGTAACCGATGAACCGATGCCTCGCCGGAGACGACCAGCGCTGTGTCGTGCACAGCCGCGGACGCACCGGCCGGAGGGATGCAGCTCAGCCGGCCGTCGAAAAGGCTGTGGTGGTGTGTGATGGATGTGCTTCCCCGGAACGGGGCGAGGACACGGATGCCGCGCAGGGACGAGTCGAGCCGTACCCCAGGTCCGCGGGGCATTCAGGCGTATCGATCGTGACCTTGGTGCAGCGCGGGGGCAGTGTGTGGCGTTGCATAGTCATTCTCCGGAGAAAAAGTGATGAACCAACACTTTCTTCCGCAGCCTGATTAAGCGGCCGACATTCCAATTTTGATTATGTTAAAACCGGACGGAAGAAGGTAAGGCTATTATCTCCAGCAATACCACGCGGAAATCTTAATAAATCTCTCTACTTGGTAAAGAATCTCAAATCAGGAATTTGACATTATTTCTGATTTCTTCCGGAACGATTTTCCTCGTCATTGCAACGGGTTACAGCATGCCTCCGAGCGTGCATCGTGCCTGAAAAGCCCCTTGATCGCGCGATCCAAAGC
>DATLHT010000391.1:0-2364 GCA_035539795.1 Burkholderiaceae bacterium | reverse complement strand
GGCAATGGCCGCATCATCTGCTACGACCCGCGCACCAACAAGACCCGGACCGTGATTCGAAATCTCATCTTCCCCAATGGCGTCTGCATGGCCCAGGATGGTGAGTCGTTTTTCTTCGCCGAGACCTGGGCATGCCGAATCAACCGCCACTGGTTCAGCGGTCCCAAGGCAGGGACGACCGAATGCGTGATCACCGACCTTCCTGGTTATCCCGACAACATCAACCGGGCCTCCGATGGCCACTATTGGGTGGCCATGGTCGGGATGCGAACACCATCCATGGATCTCGCCTTGCGCATGCCGGGCTTCCGCCGCCGCATGGCCCGCCGCGTGTCGCCGCAGGAGCTGATCTTCCCCAACATCAATACCGGCTGCGTCGTGAAATTCAACGACCGCGGCGAGGTGCTTGAGTCGCTGTGGGACCTGGGTGGAGAGAACCATCCCATGATCACGTCCATGCGGGAGCACAAGGGGTACCTGTATCTGGGGGGGCTGCTGAACAACCGCATTGGCAAGTACCGTTTGCGCGACGCAGACCCGCGCTGGACCGCCGATCGCAGTTACTGGGAGAGTCAACCATGATGTCGTTCGTCCTTGAGCGGTTGACCTCCCTGGGCGACGCCTTCCTGGGCCGCGGCGAGCACGCCGTGGCGGTGCCGACCATGGACGGCGCGTTGCAGCCCAATCAGGCACTGGATGCGGCCAGAAGCGCTCATTTCATGCCTCAGCCGGACAACCTCACGGTCCATGGTGATCGGCTGTACGTCACCAGCGGAAATTCCCTGTACCGCTGGAACCCGGAAGCGGCTTCGTGCGACCGGCTGAACACCTTTGACGCTGCAGTCACCAGTGTGGCGTCCCTGGATGGCGAGACGGTTCTGGTCGGTCTCGATGACGGCCGCCTGCAGCTCTTCGGTGGCACATCGTCCGGGCGCGAGATCAGAAAGATCGGGGCGTACCGGGCGCTGTGTCCCACCGCCATTCTCGGGATCGATGGGCATCGCGTGGTCGTTGCGGAGGGTTCCACTCGGCATCGGTGCAGTGAATGGCGCCACGACCTGATGGCCGGTGAGCGCAGCGGTTCGGTCTGGTTGCTGGATCTGAAAAATTCTTCCGCGCGTTGTCTGGCCAGTGGATTGGCCTATCCCAATGGACTGGCGCGTGGCTCAGCGGACAGCATCGTCGTCAGCGAGAGCTGGCGGCACCGCCTGGTGAGCGTTCCTCTCGAAGGTGGATCCCCCACTGTCCTGGTTGCTGATCTGCCGGGCTACCCGGGACGCATGACCCCCGCAAACGGTGGCGGCCACTGGTTGTGTGTGTTCGCTCCACGCAGTCAGCTGGTGGAGTTCGTTTTGCGCGAACCCCGGTTCTTGCGCCGCATGGTGGCCGAGGTGCCTGAGGACTACTGGGTGGCACCCGCGCTGTCTTCCGGCAGGGACTTCAAAGAGCCCTTGCAAGGCGGCGCGATCAAATCCATGGGGATCCTCAAGCCTTGGGCACCCACCCGGTCGTACGGGCTTGTCGTGCATCTCGACGCCACCTTTGTGCCGGCATCCAGTCTGCACAGCCGGGCCGATGGCCGTCGGCACGGAATCACGAGCGCGGTGGAGTGGTGCGGCGAGCTCTGGATGGCCAGCCGTGGGGGCGATGAAATCGTTGCCACGCCGCTCGATTGAAATCCAACGGACATCAGACATGAGCATTCTTCTGGAGTTGCGCGGTGTGTCGAAAGACTACCGGGGCGCATACGCGGTGAAAGACATCAACTTCTCTCTGAGAAAGGGTGAAGTCCATGCCTTGCTGGGCGAAAACGGAGCCGGCAAATCGACCTTGACAAAAATGATGGCGGGCGCTGTCCAGCCTTCGCGGGGTCAGATCCTGATCGAAGGCGAAGCCATTTTATTTGACACGCCCAACGCGGCGCTGCGCAGCGGGATCGCGATGGTCTACCAGGAAACGAGCCTGGTCCCTTCCCTGACGGTCGCCCAGAACCTGTACCTGGGCGATGAGCCCTTCTTCAACCGCTTGCGTGGTCTGTACATCGCGGCACAGCAATTTCTGCAGAAGCTCAACTTCAATGTGGATCCCACCAAGCTCGTGTCTCAACTCGGTGCCGCACAGCGCCAGATGGTTGAGATTGCGCGGGCCGTGCATCACAAGGCAAGGTTGATCATCTTTGATGAACCCACAGCCACGTTGACGCCCGAGGAGAAGTACCACTTCTTCGGCCTCGTGGACAGGTTGAAGAAGGACGGTGTTTCCATCGTCTTCATCTCGCACGCACTCGAAGAGGCGTTGGCCATTTCCGATCGCATCACCGTGCTCCGAGACGGTGAACACGTGTTGACCGAGGACACCAGCAAG
>DATLHT010000390.1:0-2103 GCA_035539795.1 Burkholderiaceae bacterium | reverse complement strand
CAATACCGCCTTCGCAGCCCGCTTCTCGCCCGCCTTTTATCACTTCATGACCGCCACTTCCCTCATCGCCGACATTGTCCTGGGTGCGATCCTGGGTGTGACGGGCGGTCTCTTCGGCATTGGCGGCGGCGTGATCGCCATTCCGGTGCTCGGCCTGCTGTTCGGCATGAACCAGCCGCTGGCGCAGGGCACAGCCCTGGTCATGGTGGCACCCAATGTGATCATGGGTTTCTGGCAGTATCACCGACGCAACCATCTGGACCTGCGCATGATCGCACTGCTCTGCCTGTCGGCCATCCTGTTTACGTATCTGGGTGCGCGTCTGGCTACGATCGTCGACGCTGCCGCCTTGCGCACGGCATTCGCCCTCTTCCTGATCGCACTGACTGTTTTCTTCGCCTGGCAATTGCTGCGCGGCCGCGGCGCGCAGGCACGCATCGTTCTGGCACGGCCCTGGGCCATGGTCGTCGGCATGCTGGGCGGTCTCACCTCCGGCCTGTTCGGCGTCGGCGGGGGTGTCATCGCCGCGCCCGCGCTGACCGGCCTGTTCGGGGTGACGCAAGCCGCCGCGCAGGGCTTCTCACTGGCCTTGGTTTCACCCGGTGCGGTCGTGGCCCTGGGAACGTATGCCGCTGCCGATCTGGTTGATTGGCACACCGGCATTCCATTGGCACTGGGTGGCATGCTCAGTATCCCATGGGGTGTCGCGCTCGCTCACCGCCTGCCGGAGCGCAAGCTGCGGCTGCTGTTCTGCGGACTGCTGTTGGTCACTGCGCTCATGATGCTGCAATCCCCCTGAAAGGTTACCCGCACAGCAGGACTGGATATTGCTTGCCGAACCTGCACCCAACGTTTTAAAGTCTGCGCAGCGCACTCATGCACTGCATCCTCAGCAACATATAACGAGAACACAGGAAGGTCACTATGCTCGCCCCACGCCCCGCCCACTTGCGCCACTGGCTCGCCATTGCCCTGCTTGGCACCGCTGCCACCGCAGCCCAAGCGGAGCCATTCGTCCCGGTTCCGGCCGTGCAGGTTCTGGTCGGCCGGGATGCCGGCAAGGATATCGATAAGACGGAACTGAACCTGATCTGGGATACCGGCTGGAAATGGGGCAACCCGCAGGGCTGGCAACTGAATCTGGATGTGGAACTTGCGCTCGCGCACTGGAATGCCAAGGGCGGCACCAATCGCCGCAATCTGTTCGAAGCCGGGATCTCGCCGATGTTCCGCCTGGAATATCGCGGCTGGCGCGTCGTCCCCTACCTGGAAGCCGGCATCGGCGTGCGCGGCCTGTCGCACACCAGTGTCTCGGACGAGCATCGTTTCAGTACGGCATTCCAGTTCGCCGACACCATCGGCGTGGGCATATCGATGGGCGACCGTCAGCAATTCGCGCTTGGCTATCGCTTCCAGCACATCTCCAACGCCAACATCAAGCGACCGAATCCTGGCGTCGACTTCAGCCAGGTGTACCTCCGTTATCGCTTCTGAGAGTGTCAATACTTGAGTACGACAGGCGGCGTCATTCCGCCTGTTGCAGCATTGCGAATGCGTCGTAGGTCGCGCAGCAGCCCTTGCCCTTGCGCTTGGCCGCATACATAGCGATATCCGCACAACGCAAGAGCGACTGCGCATCGGTCGCATGGTTGGGGAACAGCGCAATCCCCGCGCTGGCATCGAGCCGTACGCTGCCGCTGCCGATGACGATCGGTTGCGCCAGTTCGTCGAGCAGGCGATCCACTGTCTGCTCGACCGCGACACGGGACTCGCAGCGCGTCAGTACCAGCACAAATTCATCGCCACCTACCCGCGCCACGGTATCGTGTCCGCGCATGGAAATCCGCAGCCGCTTCGCCGCGACCTGCAGCACCACATCGCCGACGCCATGGCCATGACAGTCGTTGATGGTCTTGAAGTTATCGAGATCGACGAAGACGACCGCCACGGTCTCACGCGAACGGCGCGCAGCGCGACCGGCGAGGCGCTCCGCGCGGCCGGTACGCATCTCGATATCACGGCCCGGCGGCGCGAGCAGGAGCATGCGCGCCATCTTTCGCTGCATGATGTACTGACTGACCTGCCCAACCAGCGCCTGCTGCA
>DATLHT010000389.1:0-5262 GCA_035539795.1 Burkholderiaceae bacterium | reverse complement strand
TCTTGAAGCTGCCGTCCATGTACGGGTCGTTGATCAGGCCCTTCCAGCCGACCGTGGTGCGCGGCTTTTCGAAGTACACCCGCATCACGATTTCCAGTTCACCGGCAAAGCGGTCGCGCTGTTCGCGCAGCAGGCGCGCGTATTCCATGGCGGCTTTGGTGTCGTGGATGGAGCACGGTCCGACGATGACGATCAGCCGGTCATCCATGCCGTGGAGGATGCGGTGCATGGCCTGGCGGGCGTCATAGATCACATTCGAGGCATTTTCAGAACACTTGAACTCGCGGATCAGATGCGCGGGCGGTTGCAGCTCTTTCAGTTCACGAATGCGTAAGTCGTCGGTGTTCTTCGGCATGATGGGCTCCGGGGATGTCTCGATGGAATGATGTTCAGTGCTAATCAGGTTGTGCGAGGTCTTGCGAATCTGGTGTGGTCTGGGGCGTCATCGTGTCCCGGCGATGTGTCAGCCATGCGGTTGCGCTGTGGCGAACGGGATTCCGGGGCAGGGGCGCATCTAAAATCGTCTCTAAAACAGGGTCAAAAAAAAACCGCCAGCACTGGGCTGGCGGTTTTTTCGAATTCGTCGCGTACTACCGATCCTCTCTTTCCGCCAGCGGTGTGAGATAGCCAAAAAAGTAAAAGTAAAACTTGGCGGACATGGTCGTGTCGGGTTGCGGTTTTCAGTACGAAGCTGCTTTATAGCACCATTTTGGCGGGTTTGGCAAGCCGGCCTTGCCGGATAGGCGATCTGGTCCGGTAAAATAGTAGCCACATTTTTCAGCAAATGGTGTGGCGGCCGTGTCCGGCGGGCGCGCCATGACCGTGCCTTGCTCCTGCACTGGTGCCCGATCGGGCGTGGCGGGCATGATGCAGCTCATATGCGTGCGGGAAACCTGTCCCCGGCGCTCGGCAGGAGCGCCAACCACGTGGAACCATCGTGACATGAAAACCGCCCAGTACACACGGGCCCCCGGTCCAGCCCTGCCCGACAGCTTCTTCGATCGCGATGCCGGCCAACTGGCCCGCGCACTGCTGGGCAAGGTCATCCGGCGGCGGCTGGGCGGCCTGTGGCTGTCGGCGCGCATCATCGAGACCGAGGCTTACTACCTGGAAGAGCGAGGCAGTCATGCCTCGCTAGGCTATACGCACAAGCGGCGCGCATTGTTCATGAGCGGCGGCACCGTGTACATGTATTACGCCCGTGGCGGCGATTCGCTGAACTTCAGCGCAGGCGGGCCGGGTAACGCGGTGCTAATCAAGTCGGCCCATCCATGGCTCGATGCTGTTTCGGGGCCGCAAGCCCTGGCTCGCATGCAGGCGCTCAATCCCGATGCGGCAGGCAGGCCGCGTCCGCTGGAGCGGCTGTGTGCCGGGCAGACGCTCCTGTGCCGCGCGCTGGGCCTGAAAGTCCCGGACTGGGATGCCCGCCGCTTCGATCCGGCGGAGTTCTTCGTCGAGGATGTCAGCGAGTCGCCCGCACGGCTGGTGTGTACCACGCGCCTGGGCATTCCCGAAGGGCGTGACGAACACCTGCGCTATCGTTACGTGGACCCCGCCTATGCGGCGTACTGCACGCGCAACCCGCTGCGCCGCGGCCAGCAGGCGGGGCGTGACTATGACTGGATCGACCGCGACGGAGCGGTGTTGACCTGAGACCTTGGTGTCAGGCCGTTCCACCCACGGTCAGGTTTTCCATGCGCAGCGTGGGTTGTCCCACGCCAACCGGCACGCTCTGGCCATCCTTGCCGCATACGCCGATGCCCGGATCCAGGCGCATGTCGTTGCCGATCATGGTCACATGCTTGAGCGATTCGGGGCCGCTGCCGACCAGCGTGGCCCCGCGTACCGGGGTGGTGATCTTGCCATCCTCGATCAGGTAGGCCTCGCTCGCCGAGAACACGAACTTGCCGTTGGTGATGTCGACCTGGCCGCCGCCGAAGTTGGCGGCATACAGACCTTTTTTCACGCTGGCGATGATCTCCTGCGGATCCTTGTCGCCGTTCAGCATGTAGGTATTGGTCATGCGTGGCATCGGCAGGGCGGCGTAGCTTTCGCGGCGCGCGTTGCCGGTAACCGGCATCTTCATCAGCCGGGCGTTCATGGTGTCCTGGATATAGCCGCGCAGGATACCGTCCTCGATGAGGGTGGTGCATTGCGTCGGATTGCCTTCGTCGTCGAGGTTCAAGGAACCGCGGCGGTTGGCTAGCGTGCCGTCGTCCACCACGGTCACGCCTTTGGCGGCCACGCGTTCGCCGAGCATGCCGGCGAAGGCCGACGAACCCTTGCGATTGAAGTCGCCTTCCAGTCCGTGGCCGACTGCTTCATGCAGCAGGATGCCGGGCCAGCCCGCGCCGAGCACCACGGTCATGGCGCCGGCCGGGGCGGGAATCGATTCAAGATTGACGAGCGCGGAGGCGACGGCTTCGTCGACATACTGTTGCAGCAGGTCGTCGGTGAAATAGCTGTAGGCGTAGCGGCCCCCGCCACCGGACGAACCGGTTTCGCGCCGGCCGTTCTGCTCGGCGATCACCGTTACCGACACGCGCACCAGCGGCCGCACATCGGCGGCCAGCACGCCATCGCTGCGCGCCACCAGCACCACGTCGTATTCACCGGCGAGGCCGGCCATCACCTGTACCACGCGCGGATCTTTGGCGCGCGCCATCTTCTCCACGCGTTCGAGCAGGGCCACCTTGTCGCTGGCGCTCATCGAATCGAGCGGATCGTTCGGCAGATACAGGTCGCGTCCTGGCTGCGCGGCCAGCGTGCCGGCCACCTTGACGCGGCCCGAGCCGCTCTTGCCGATGGTGCGCGTGGCCGCGGCGGCCTGCTGCAGTGCCGGCAGGCTGAGGTCGTCGGAGTAGGCGAAGGCCGTGCGGTCGCCGGACACGGCACGCACGCCGACACCCTGGTCGATGCTGAAGCTGCCGGATTTGACGATGCCTTCCTCGAGGCTCCAGGCTTCGTTGCGCGTGCTCTGGAAATACAGGTCAGCGTAATCGACCTTGTGCGTGAAGATGTCCGCCAGCACGCGCTGCAGCTGGCTTTCGTCGAGTCCGTACGGGGTCAGCAGCAGGTCTCTGGCGGTGGCGAGATTACGGATGCCGAGGTCGCTCGGGGTCATGATGTTCCTTGTGTTCGATGGTTGCCATGCGACTACAGTACGCGATGGCGCAGGGCGGGCAAATTCTGGCGCACTTCGGCGAGACGCGCGGCGTCGATGTCGCCGATCACCACGCCTTCGCCTTCTGGCAATACCGCAACGATATCACCCCAGGGGTCGACGAGCATCGAATGGCCCCAGGTGCGGCGCCCGTTTTCGTGCTTGCCGCCTTGGGCGGCCGCGAGCACATAGCACTGGTTTTCAATAGCACGGGCGCGCAGCAGGATCTCCCAGTGTGCCTTGCCTGTGGTGTAGGTGAAGGCGGCCGGCATGAGGATCAAGGCCAGGTCGCCGTCGGCCGCCATGCGCCGGTACAGCTCGGGAAAGCGCAGGTCGTAGCACACCGACATGCCCACCTTGCCGAATGGCGCGTCGAAGGTGGTTGGCGTCGCGCCGGCCAGGATCGTGCGCGATTCGTCGTAGAACTCCTCGCCGCGCGCGAAGCTGAACAGATGGATCTTGTCGTAGCGCGCGATGCGCTTGCCGTGCGGATCGAATGCCAGCGAGCTGTTGTGCACGCGCTGGTCGTCCGGGCACCACATCGGCAGCGTGCCACCCACCAGCCAGATGCCGTGGCGGCGTGCCGCGTCGGCCAGGGCGCGCTGGATGGGGCCGTCCTCGTCCGCCTCGCGGATGGCCACCTTGTCGGCATCCTGCCGGCCCATCATGCAGAAGTACTCGGGCAGGAGCACTAGTTGCGCGCCCTGCCGGGCAGCCTCGCCGATCAGTTCGGTAGCGCGTGCGAGATTGTCCTGCAGGTCCAGGCGGGTCACCGTCTGGATGGCGGCGACACGGAAGGTTTGAGGCGTCGGCATGACGGGGCTCCGGGTCGGTGCGGACCGCGCCTCGCCCCGCAGCTCAGTTGCTGTGGTTGGGCTGGCTGGTATCCGCAGTATTGCTGGTGCCGCTATTGTCGCCCACTTTGCGGATGTCCGGGGCGCTCCAGCTGCCCGAGATCCGGTACTGCTGGCGGAAGGCGTTCGATACCTGGTCGGCGAACAGCAGCTGGGCGGCCAGCGTGCCGAGGCCGATGGCGGGGTTGATGAAGGTGGTGGCGAGCGAGGCCGTGGTGGCGTTGATCTTGGGCAGCACGGTGACTTCCAGCTGCTGTGTCTCGGCCGGAATATTGGTCGACCCCTTCATCTCCATGGTGAACTGCGGACTGCGCATGCGGAAGTCGTTGGTCGTGGCAATGCCGTTGCGCACTTCGGCGCTGGCCGTGGTCGCGTCGAAGACCGTGCCGCTCGACGCTACGCCGCGGAAGTCGAGCGTCACGAGGCGCGCGAGGCCTTGCAGGCTGAGGATACCGAGCAGGCGCGCTGCGCCGGGTTCGACATTGAGCAATACGCCATCCTTGACATCGAGCATCAGGCGGCCGGTCAGCGAGGGATAGTCGATCGCCATCGGCGAACCTTGCCATGCCAGGCGACCTTCGAGCGTGCCATCACCGCCGCGCAGCATGCGCTGCATGCCGAGGCGATCGAGCAGGGCGCCGGCATCGCGCATGGTCAGAGTGAACGACAGGATTGTGCGCCGCTCGGGATCCGGTTCGCTGCGCAGGCGGCGTGGAATGCGCCAGCTGCCGCGTGCCTCGAAGGTGGCTGCCGGCTGTTCGAGCGCGAGGCGTTCGAGCGTCCAGACCGGATGACTCTCCTGTTTTTCGCTGCGGGCGACGATGGTGAGCTTGCCTAGTGCCTTGCCGCCGATGTCGAGCGTGTTGCTGACGAGATCGAGTGATGGCAGGCTTTCCGCGCGCCGGGCAAAGGCTTCGGTCACCACGTTTTCTTCAGGCACCTGGGGAATCAGTAGGCGCTTCAGGCGCAATGTCAGCTTGCCGTCCGGCGCTTGCGGCGTGGCGTCAGTCCAGACTGCGGTGCCCTCGATCTGGCGCGAGTTGATCTGCATGCGCCAGTCGCGGTCGCGCGTGGCCTGGACCGTGACGTCATCGATGCGGCGGTCGAACATGCGCACCGCCGCGGCGCGCAACTGGATGCGCGTGGGCACATAGCCATTTTCGATTGCAGAGTCGCCTGGCGTTTCGGCAAGGGTCGCGCTGAAATCGCGCCAGGCATCGAGATCGAGTTCGGGCAGGTTAATGT
>DATLHT010000388.1:0-6697 GCA_035539795.1 Burkholderiaceae bacterium | reverse complement strand
GTGCCGTTTTCCACGCGCGACACCGAGTCGTTGATCAGGGCCTTGATCTCTTTGGCTGCATCGGCGCTGCGCTGCGCCAGGCTGCGTACTTCCCCGGCCACCACTGCAAAACCTCGGCCCTGCTCACCGGCGCGCGCTGCCTCGACCGCCGCGTTCAGCGCCAGGATGTTGGTCTGAAAGGCAATGCCTTCGATCACGCCGATGATGTCCACGATCTTCCGGCTGCTGTCGTTGATGTCTGCCATCGTGCCGACCACTTGGTGTACCACCGCTCCGCCCTTGCTGGCGATGTCGGAAGCATTGACGGCCAGGCCGCTGGCCTGGCGGGCATTGTCGGCATTCTGGCGCACGATGCTGGTGAGCTGCTCCATGCTCGAGGCGGTTTCCTCCAGCGATGAAGCCTGTTCTTCCGTGCGTTGCGACAAGTCGGTGTTGCCCGCAGCGATTTCCTGCGTGGCAGAGGCGATGGAATCGGCGGACAGTTTGATATTGCCAACGGTTTGGCTCAGCTGCTGCTGCATCTGCTGCATGGCATACAGCAGGCTGGAACGATCCTGCTCACGCACATTGACCTGCACCGTGAGATCGCCACCCGCGATGCGGCGGGCGATCTCACTGGCATAAGCCGGCTCGCCGCCGAGCTGGCGGCCCACCACGCGCGCCAGGAACAGGCCAAGGCCGATGCTGAGCAACACACTTGCCGCAACCAGCGATACCATGATCAGCCGTGCGGTCTGGTAGGTCTGGTCAGCATTCTCCATCGCAGTCTTGGCGAACCCGGCGCGACGCGCCACCATGCGGCTCAGTACTTCTTCCAGCGCCTTGGTATCTTTCAGCAGCTGATCGCTCGATTCGAACACTGCACCATCGAACATGGTGGCATCCAGCGGCTGCTGGGTCAGCAATTTGGCGAAATCCAGAAAGCGCTGCTGCAGCGGTCCGCTCAGCGTCTCGAACTCCTGGATCATAGCGCGGCCGGCTGCGCCCAACATGAAGGTTGGCCGGCTGGCCGCAATCTCGGCCTGCATGGTGTTCAGACCGTCTTCGATCTGCTTCACCCCGCTCTTGCGCTCGCTGACCGTGGAGGCGGATAGCAACGCAATCTGCGCGCGGCTGGCATACAGCAGGCTGATATCGGCTTGCTGCACGGCCTGCAGACCCCGCAACTCACGGGTATACATCTTGTCCGTCTCGCCACTCAAACGGGCGAGGCTGAACACACCGAGTGCGCCAACGATGCCGCACAGCGCGGACACGATCAGAAAGCTGCCGACCAGCTTTGCTTTGAGGGGAAGGCGATCAAACCATTGCATTGTCGATATCTCGCTGTGGACGGCCTGACCACCAGCCAGGCCTACTGGCGGACGGACAGACCGTTGGATGAGAGGCTGTCATCATTCAGTAACGGCAAGCTGCGCCAAATCTTTAGCGCAGCCACTTTCAGCAGGCCAGTACAGGCAGATGCCGGAAAAAAAAAGAGCCTGCCCCTCAGGACAGGCTGCACACCGGGTGCGACGAACCGGGGGTTGCCACTCGCCGTGTTGAAACTCGGGTGATTGCAGAGAGAGATGCGCGTGCGCGATCAGGCCGCCATCGCCATACCGCGTGTGCGGAATACTGAAATGGCCTCGCGCAGCTTGCCGGCCTGGTCATTGAGCGACTCGGCCGCGGCAGCCGCCTCTTCCACCAGCGCCGCGTTCTGTTGCGTCACCTGGTCCATCTGCGTCACCGCCTGGTTGACCTGCTCGATGCCCGAACTCTGTTCTTCCGACGCCGCGCTGATCTCGCCCATGATGTCGGTCACGCGCTTCACCGCTTCGACGATCTCATCCATTGTGCGGCCTGCCTGATCCACCAGTTGCGTGCCGTTTTCAACGCGCGACACCGAGTCGTTGATCAGGGCCTTGATCTCTTTGGCTGCATCGGCACTGCGCTGCGCCAGGCTGCGTACTTCCCCGGCCACCACTGCAAAACCTCGGCCCTGCTCACCGGCGCGCGCTGCTTCGACCGCCGCGTTCAGCGCCAGGATGTTGGTCTGGAAGGCAATCCCTTCGATCACGCCGATGATGTCCACGATCTTGCGGCTGCTGTCGTTGATGTCCGCCATCGTGCCGACCACGCGCCCCACGACCTCGCCGCCTTTCATGGCGATCTGCGAGGCATTCACGGCCAGTCCGCTGGCCTGGCGGGCATTGTCGGTATTCTGGCGCACGATGCTGGTGAGCTGCTCCATGCTTGAGGCGGTCTGTTCGAGCGACGACGCCTGCTGCTCGGTACGCTGTGAGAGGTCGAGGTTACCGGCCGCAATCTGTGACGTTGCGGTGCTGACCGACCCGGCACCCTTCTGGATATCGCCAACGACCGACATCAGACTGCGCTGCATGGTGTTCATGGCGGCCATCACCTTCCCCACTTCATCGCGCATGCCGGCGCGCAGCGAGGTCGAGAGATCGCCGGCGCCGAGCCGCAGGGCGAAGTCGAGCGTCTGGCGCAGTGGTGAGACGAGACGCCGTGCCAGCAGCCCGCCGCCAATCGCACTGACAAATGTGGCGACGCCGAGTGTGCCCAGCAGCCAGACCAGCATCTCGTTCACGCCTGGCGTGTAACCACGCCAGTGCACCAGTCCCCACAGCACAGCAGCCAGCACCCCAAAACACGCAAGCGGCGCGGCCTGCGACAGGAAAATCCGACGCTGGATGGTGAGATTGGAAAACACATCGATGATGGCGCCCAGACCCCGCCGCACCACGGCGCCCTCGCGGATTGCCAGGCCGCGTGCGCGCCCTTCACGGAAGCGGGCATAGACCTGCGTCGCACGGTCGATCTGCGCCTGCGTGGCCATGGATCGCACCGAGGTATAGCCGACCACCTGGCCATCTACCTGTGTCGGCGTCACGGTCGCAGCGACCCAGTAGTAATCACCGCTCTTACGCCGGTTCTTGACGAAGCCGGACCAGGTCTTGCCGGCCTGAACAGTCTTCCACAAGTCGGCAAAAGCTTCGGAGGGCATGTCTGGATGCCGGACAAGATTATGCGGCGCGCCGATCAGCTCATCTTCCGGGAAGCCGCTGACCTCGATGAAGGCGCGGTTGGCATAGGTAATCCGCCCTTTCAGGTCGGTCCGGGAAATCAGGTAATGATCGGGATTGAGCTTGTACTCATTCGTCGTCACAGGCTGGTTATTGCGCATGCTATCCCTCGTATGTTGTCCGTCTGGCGCGGCACCGCCGTCATCAGGCCATTTCTGCAGACTCCACCAGCGCCATATCTGGCGCGCGCAGCAACTGTTCGATATCCATCAGGATCAGCATGCGCTCATCGATGGATCCCAGGCCGCGGATGTACTGTGTGTCGAGCGCGCCGGCAAATTCAGGCGCCGGGCGGATCTGCTGGCTTTGCAGCGTCAGTACGTCCGATACACCATCCACCACGATGCCCACCACGCGGTCGACCAGGTTCAGGATGATGACTACGGTGTACTGGTTATATTCGACCGATTCCAACTGGAACTTGATGCGCATGTCGACGATCGGCACGATAATGCCGCGCAAATTGATTACACCCTTGATAAACGGTGGTGCATTGGCAATGCGCGTGACGGTCTCGTAGCCACGGATTTCCTGTACCTTGAGGATGTCGATGCCATACTCCTCGTGGCCCAGCGTAAACGCCAGGAACTCTTCGCCGCTCCCGTCTTCCCGATTCAATTCCATATATGCTCCAGTGCGAACCGTGCCGCGCATGGGCCGGTCCGGTGTCTGCCATGCCCCGTGAACTGCTATGCCGCGATGCGTACCGCGCCCTGTCCGGCTTCGCCGGCAGCCCGCGCGCGCTCCAGCGTATTAGGTGACGCTTGGTCTGAATTAACGGCATGCTCCGGCAAAACTGAATGGCCGAATGCAGCCTGACGCGGTTCGCGCATCAGCATGCCGACATCGATAATCAGTGCCACGCTGCCATCACCCAGGATGGTCGCGCCCGAAATACCCGGCACGCGCCGGTAGTTGGTTTCCAGGTTCTTGACCACCACTTGCTGCTGGCCGACCAGTTCATCCACCTGCAGCGCGATCTTGCGGCCCTCGGCTTCGAGGATGACGACGATGCCATCCTCTGGCCGGGGAATCGTCGGCACGATGTCGAAACGCGCAGACAACGGCACCAGCGGCACATATTCGTTACGCACCTGCAACAGCGCGCCGCGCCCTGGAACGCTCTTCAGGTCTTCCTGACGCGGCTGCAGTGATTCCGAAACACAGGACAGCGGCAGGATAAAGATCTCGTTGCCGACCTTGACCGACATACCATCGAGAATCGCCAGCGTCAGCGGCAGCACGATGCGGATCGTGGTGCCCCGTCCACGCTGCGAGCGTACTTCCACATAGCCGCCCATCGACTTGATGTTCTGGCGCACTACGTCCATGCCAACGCCACGCCCGGACACATCGGTCACGGCATCGGCGGTAGAGAATCCTGGAGCAAAGATCAATTGGGCGATGTCATCCTCGGAGAGGGTGTCCGGCAACGCCATGCCTTGTGCGCGCGCCTTGCGCAGGATCTTCTCGTGATCGAGGCCGCGCCCGTCGTCGCCCACCTCGATGACGATGTTGCCACCCTGGTGTGCAGCACTGAGAAACAGGCGACCCACCGGATCTTTGCCGGCGGCACGGCGCTCGTCCGGGCTTTCCAGACCATGATCAAGGCTGTTCCGCACGAGGTGGTTGAGCGGATCGATGATGCGTTCGATCAGCCCCTTGTCCAGCTCCGTCGATTGCCCGGCTGTTACTAGTTCTACCTGCTTGCCGAGCTTGTGCGCGAGATCGCGCACCAGACGCGGGAAGCGGCTGAAAACATAGTCCATCGGCATCATGCGGATGGACATGACTGATTCCTGCAGGTCGCGCGCATTGCGCGTGAGCTGGCTCAGGCCGTTCAGCAGGCGCTCGTGCGCCACGCCGTCGAGACTGGTGGCAGTCTGTGCCAGCATGGCCTGGGTGATGACCAGTTCACCGACGAGGTTGATCAGCTGGTCGACCTTCTCGATGCCGACGCGGATCGAGCTCGATTCGGCATGCGCCGGGCTCTGGCTGGCGGGGCGTTCGCGCGCCGGGGCAGTCGGGACGGCAGCATGGGTGGGCGTAGCCGGTGCCGCATCGGTGTATGCGGGCGCGGGCTCCAGAACGGCGGCAGGGGCCGCTGCTACCGGCTGCGCTTCCGGCACAGCGATTGCTACGGGTGTAATGGCGATCTGCTCGGCGTCGATAATAAAACAGCACACGGCGACGATATCGTCCGGGGAACAGGCCGTCGCCAGACGCACCTGGCTGTCCGTACCAGTACGCGCATGGTTCAGCACTTCACCCAGATGGCCAAGTTCGGCGATGAGCAATTCGCAATCGCTGTCTGCAATGTCCTTGAGGCGGATGTCGAGCATGGCCCCCGTCGTGGCAGCGGCAGCGGCAACCGTAGCAAGTTGCGGTGATGCAGGGGCAGCCGGCACCGCGAGAGTCGGCGCAGGCGCAACTGGCACGAGCACATCGGCGGTCGCAGGCTCACCGGCAATGCGCTGCAGGCGCTCGACCATATAGGCCAGGGTCTCGGTGTCGATCGGCTGTTCGTGGCGATAGGCGTCGATTTGGGCGTTCAGCACGTCTTTGGTTTCCAGAAAGGCATCCACCATGTCTTCGCGCAGCGCCAGTGCGCCGGTACGCGCGCGATCGAGAATTGATTCCAGCACGTGCGTCAGCTCGGTCATGTGCTGGAAGCCAAATGTTGCAGCACCGCCCTTGATGGAATGCGCGGCGCGAAAGATGGCATGCAGTGCCTCCACATCGGGCGCAGCCGGGTCGAGCGCAAGCAGCTGGCGCTCCATTTCGATCAGCAACTCGTCGGCTTCTTCGAAGAAGGTGTCGTAGAACTGGCGGATATCGATGGTCATGCGACACTCAACAGGAAGAAGCAGAAACGGGAGGATGCAATGTGAGCAACTGCTGTACCGATTGCATCAGGCCATCGGGGTCAAACGGCTTGGCCAGGAAGCCAGTGGCGCCAGCAGCGCGCGCCTGCTCGCGACTGTCCGGGCCGGCCTCCGTGGTCAGCATGAGAATCGGCGTGTGCCGGTATGCCGGCAGCGTGCGCAAGGTGCGAATCAGCGCGAGGCCGTCCATCACGGGCATGACCTGGTCTGTGATCACCAGGTCGAACCGCTCGCGCTGGGCCAGCTCGGCGGCTGCCGCGCCATCGTCAGCCGTGGTGACACCATAGGCACAGTGCGCCATGCAGGCGGCGATCATGCGGCGGATGGAAGCGGAATCGTCGACGACAAGAATATGGGTACTCATGAACGGGCCTCCGCCATGACGGGCTTGGCATGCACCGCCGGTCCGGCTGGCGGTACGGGTACCGCTGCGGATGGCGTTGCGGGGACGACGGATGTGACACGATTGCGCCCGGCCTGCGTTGCCGTAGTGGGCACTGCCGCAGTGTGCGCCGCATCTGCTGGCGTGCCTGTGACCGCACTGGGCACTGGGTGCACCGCGGCTGGGGACATCGCAGGTGCTTCGGGCACAGGCACGGCGGAGATGCCAGGCACTGGCATCAGCCCGGGCGTTGTTTCGGCTTCACCACGCTTCATCACGATGATGCTGATACGGCGATTGATGGGGTTGTAAAGATCCTTCGGATCGAGCGGCACCGCGGC
>DATLHT010000387.1:0-3884 GCA_035539795.1 Burkholderiaceae bacterium | reverse complement strand
AGCGCGCCAACCTGATGCGCCGCTGGTTCGATCTCATTACGGCTGCTACCGACGATCTCGCGGTCATCATGACCGCCGAACAAGGCAAGCCACTGGCCGAAGCCAAGGGCGAGGTTGCCTACGGGGCCTCGTTCATCGAATGGTTCGCGGAAGAAGCCAAGCGCGTCAGCGGCGATGTCATGTCGAGTACCTGGAGCGACAAGCGCATGGTGGTGCTGCGCCAGCCGGTCGGTGTATGTGCTTCGATCACGCCGTGGAATTTCCCGATCGCGATGATCACCCGCAAGGTCGCGCCGGCAATGGCTGCCGGCTGCACCATCGTGGTCAAACCCGCGGAACAGACGCCGCTCTCCGCGCTGGCGCTGGCCGAGCTGGCGCACCGCGCGGGCATTCCCAAGGGTGTGATCAATATCGTGACGGGCGACAGCGACCGCTCGATCGCCATCGGCAAGGCATTGTGCGAATCGCCGGTGGTACGCCATCTGTCGTTCACGGGTTCGACCCCGGTGGGCCGCATCCTGATGGAGCAATGCGCGCCGACGGTCAAGAAGGTCGCGCTGGAACTCGGCGGCCACGCACCGTTCATCGTGTTCGACGATGCCGACATCGATGCCGCGGTGGAAGGCGCGATCGCCTCCAAATACCGCAATGCCGGCCAGACCTGCGTCTGCACCAACCGGTTCTACGCCCACGCGGACGTCTACGACGAATTCGTCCGCAAGCTCGCCGCCAAGGCTGCGGAAATCAAGGTCGGCAACGGTTTCGACAATGGTGTCAGCCAGGGCCCGCTGATCGACGACCAGGCGGTTGCCAAGGTCAAGCAGCACATTGCCGATGCGCAATCCAAGGGCGCCACGCTGCTGACCGGCGGCACTGAAGTCGCCGGCCTGGGCACGGACCGCTTCATCGCCCCCACCGTGCTGGGCAACGCCACGCCCGCCATGCTGATCGCCCGTGAGGAAACCTTCGGCCCGGTGGCAGCGGTGTTCAAGTTCCATGACGAAGCCGAAGTGGTACGACTCGCGAACGATACCGAGTTCGGCCTGGCCTCCTATTTCTACAGCCGCGACATCGGACGCATCTGGCGCGTGGCAGAGCAGTTGGAGTACGGCATGGTGGGCATCAACACCGGCCTGATCTCCAACGAAGTCGCGCCGTTCGGCGGCGTCAAGCAGTCGGGCCTGGGCCGCGAGGGTTCGGTGTACGGCATCGACGAATATCTCGAGATGAAGTATCTGTGCATGGGTGGCATCTGATCACGGCACGCCCTTGTTCCGCTGGCCACCAGGCCGGCGGGTACGGAGCGTACCGTCCGCCGTCGGCGTCACGCTCATGCTCACATGCCGGCACCCTCACAGCACACTGAACCCATGCCCTCACCGTCTCCGCTACGCACTGCGCTTCCCATTCTGATCGGCGCGAGCCTGATGCTGAGCCTGAGCATGGGGCTGCGCCAGAGCCTCGGCATTTTCGTGCCGCCCGTGACGCGCGACCTCGGACTGTCGGTGGCCGACATGACGCTGGCGGTTGCCATCCAGAATGTGGCCTGGGGCGTGGTACAGCCATTTACCGGGGCATTGGTGGCACGGCTCGGCTTCCGCCCCATCATGCTGGCGGGCGCCCTGACCTATATCCTCGGCCTGCTGCTGATGTTCGCGGCCAACGGATTCCTGATGATCATGCTGGGCGCCGGGGTCTGTATCGGCATTGCGCTGGCCTGCCTGGCCAGTTCGATCTCCATGGCAGTCGCCTCGCGCGCGGTCAGCAGCGCCCGCCGCAGCTTCGCGCTGGGCGTGGTATCGGCAGCCGGCTCGCTGGGTGCCATGGTCGCCGCCCCCATCGGCCAGCTGTTGATCCAGGCGTTCGATTGGCGCATTGGTATCCTCGGCTTCGTCGTGCTGGCGGGTGGCCTGCTGCCGGCCGTGTGGCTGGCGGGCAAGGTGGACCGGCTGCCTGTCGTGCCGCTCGCGGGGGCGGGCCTGAGTGGTGAAGGGCAGAACGGTGGCCAGATCATCCGCGGTGCGCTGCGGCACGGCCCCTTCCTGATCATGGCGGGATCGTATTCGGTCTGCGGCATGCAACTGGTCTTTCTGACCACGCACCTGCCGTCCTATCTCGAGATCTGCGGCATGGACCCGATGCTGAGCGCCCAGGCGCTGGGCCTGATCGGTGGTTTCAACATGTTGGGCAGCCTGTTCTATGGCTGGGCCGGCGGCCGCTGGAACAAGCAGGCATTGCTCGGCAAGATCTATATCCTGCGGTCGCTCACGCTGGGCGCGTACTTCGTGTTGCCGGCCACGCCGGCCAGTACCCTGCTGTTTGCCGCCATCATCGGTTTTCTCTGGTTTGGCGTCGTGCCGCTGATTGCTGGCGCGATCTCGGATATGTTCGGCCTGCGCTGGCAGCCGATGCTGCAGGGTGTGGCCTTCCTCAGCCACCAGGTAGGCAGCTTCATCGGCGCCTACGGGGGCGGACTGGTCTACGACCTGCTCGGCTCGTACAACGTAGCATGGAAAACCGGCGTGGCGCTTGGCCTGATTGCCGGCATTGCACAGCTATGTTCCGCATGGCGGCGCCAGGATCCGCCGCTGGCTGCGGCACCGGCATGAACGTCTGCCCGGCGCAGCCAGGGTGTGGTCGCGCGGTACGATGGCCGCAGTATGTGATGCTGGCCAGATGCCCATCAGCTGAACACGAGACCTCGCCATAGCCTAGGCGCAGCCACACAGAAGATTACGCCGGCCACTGCCCAACCCCGTCTGGCTGCGCTAAAATACGCGGCACGCGGGCTGAGCGTGTATCTTGAGCGTGTACCTCAAGCCCCGGCGGTTTCGCGATGCGGGTGTAGTTCAATGGTAGAACGGCAGCTTCCCAAGCTTCATACGAGGGTTCGATTCCCTTCACCCGCTCCAGTTTTCCGGTCTCGTTTCCGAGCCGCTCCCACGCTTCACGCACCTTCCGCGGCTGCTATCACGTTCCCCGGTCACCCACCCCGCTGAACTCAGGGTGCGCCCTGGATCATTGCCGTCGCCCCTTCCCCGAGTTCGTACACCTTGCCTTCGGCCGTCGTCAGGTAATACATGCCGTTCCACGGATTCATGCGGATCGTGCCGTGCTCGATGCAGTCGTTCGAAGCGCAGCCGGGCAGGCGCACCGTGGCGTTCTCCGCTTTCCAGAAAAATGCCGTCACGCGCTGATGGCCAAACGTGCCGCCAATGACGAGCAGCGCTGCGCCCGCCAGTAAAGCAATGCTTTTTTTCTTCATGCTGCTATCCGATGCCGGTCGATTTGCCTCAATGGCACGCGCGGAGCGGCGCGCCTGCCGGTGAGTGATGATTGGCGCGCAGTGGTTCCACATCGCTGTATCGCACACTACCGGGCACGCCGTACGGCAATACATGTTCACCACCTACCGAGAACCACGTGCACGAACCGTGAACAAGTGCAAGATCACAACGGATTGTTAAATTAATTTACATTCTTGCGCGACCACGAGGGTGCCGCATCAACGATGCGAAGTCATCCGGCACACCGCGTAGAACAGGCGATTTGTATTGCGAATTGCAAAAACCCCCTCGCACCCAACACCACTCTGGCAATTTGTCATCAAAAGTTAAATTCGTTAACTCAGACAGAAATTTTCTTCAGTGGCATCTGCGCAATCGGCCTTCCACCATGCATAGGTCTGTGGCAGTGCTGTAGCCGCACACCAACGATCCAGCGAGAGGGGCGCTCCGGTCAGAGAAACCGACGGGTGTCTCGCTACGCCTCCACAGGCTTCCCGGCGGCCATGCGCATGTGCGCATGGCGGACGCCAGGGTCACGGGAGAAGAATCGTGCGCACGAGCATCCGGAATACATCAAGGCGTTATCTGGCATGGCCG
>DATLHT010000386.1:0-13822 GCA_035539795.1 Burkholderiaceae bacterium | reverse complement strand
AATTGGGCTCGCCGCCGTTCGGCTGGACGCCGGTGAACAGGTCGATATCCTCCGCTGTCGCGGTCGCCGACAGGACGATCGCGCACAGCGCCGCCGCCAGGCGGATGGCGACCCGTGGCACAACGCTGAATCTTTCGTGTCGCATTACAACCTCTCAATCATGCTTGATCGCCACTGCCCCGTCAGGAGGGGCAAGCCGTGCCCAGCGGTACCTCGACTGCAACGCCCTGGTGCAGCTCCACTTCCGCCCCGCCTGTCACCGTGGCCCGCACGTCCCAGTGATTGGCATACCGCAGTGCCACGTTGGGATTGCCGGTCGGTGCGGTAAAAATGCCGGTGGTCTGCGCATTGCTGCCCAGTGCAACCTGGGACATTTCCTCGAGGCTCTGCGTGTTGGAGAAATCCACTGTTTTGTTCGCGCTATAGACCGGCGTCGAGCTCGTGCATGTGGGTGGCGCCACATTTACGGTGTAATCCGCCTGCCCGTCGCCATTCACATCCACCGACTTGGCGGCAGCGGCACTGGCCGGCGCCAGCGTGAAATCCGTGCTGACCACGCGTTCAATCTCCTGCTGTGCCATGGTGCGCGCCTCCAGCGTCAGCTGCTGGTTACCCGCGACGCGCGTGCTCGTCAGACTGCTGGCGATCAGCGAAATCACCATCAGCAAGAAGATGGCGATGAAAATCATGGTCATGACCAGGGTCATGCCCCGCTCGCGGGAGCGGCGGGCCATCTGGCGGAAGGGAGGGTTGGAGGAGCGACAGGCCATCAGTTCACCACACCCGGGGCATTCCACAGGCGCATCGCCTGCGCGTACACCCTGCGTTTGTATTGATCATCGAACGGCCCAAGCGTCAGGCCACCGCCTAGCACATAGGTCCGCGTATCTTTCCAGCCCGCCGAGGGGGCCGTCGTGCGGGCCAGCACGCTGGTACGCACGGTCGCCACCGCCTGCCAGTTGCGCGGCGGCTGCGTCCAGTCATAGGCGGGCACCGAGGTGCACGTGGCGCTATTGTCCACATCGGGATCGGCCACGTAGCAGTCAGGAGAACCATCCTGGTCGAGGTCCATGCCGAAGTCGAAGTGCATGGTCTGGATCCCCTGGGCCACTGACGACGATGTCAGGCCGGTCGGCCCGAGTTCCGCCACCTTGAGGGTCGGAATCGTATCGGCGGGTGCGGTGCAGCGATCACAGCTGGCCAGGTAATAGATGCGCACGACGTAGCGCCAGATCGGCGCCGCAACAGCAGCATCGCACGTCTTGTTGCGCAGGGTAAACAGCGCAGGATCCGCACCCACCACGAATGGCGCGGTGTCGAGGGCACACGCCGAGGCCTGCAGGTAGGTCGCACCGGCGACCAGCGCCGCTGGCGCCACGGCATTGGTCGCCACACGGCGTACCGCTACGACCTCGGTGTTCGGCACGTAATTCGGCAGACAGGGTGGTGCCAGCGCGCCGGGCTTGTATACGGTGACGGCCACAGGCATCGTCACGGCAGGCGAAAGTGCAAAGCCGAAATCGGCCACACCTCCCTCGCAGATCGTCGGCAGGCTCGGGGCAGCCGTCTTGGCAAGGTGATGCGCACCCATGAAGCCAGCCAACTCCAGATCGCGCGCCAGCACATCCAGTGCATAGCGTCCGTTCTCGATCTGTTCGGCACTCTTATTGAACTCGGCGCGGGCGAACGAATTCGAGAGATACAGGCTCGATAGGCCCAGCAGTAGCAACAGGCCGAGCGTGATGCCGACCATCAACTCGACCAGCGAGATACCGCGCATGCGGTCGGGGCGACGTTTGCGGTGAAGACTCATGACAGTTTCCCGATTCGCACGACCGTCACCACGGCACGCCGGTAAGCATCATCGCCAAACTGGCCCTGGCCACAGGCTACCGCTGGCGCTGAGGTGGCGGTCAGCCCTTGCCACACGACGCTGATCCGGTACTCCTGGGCAACCGCATCGACCTGCTCGATGCAGCCGCGCGCGCCCACCATGGCACCCAGCTTGGTGGTACCTTGCTGTTCCGTGCTGCCGAGCAACGCCTGGTGCCAGGCATTGAGATCATCTACGGCAGTCGCGGCATACGTGGCCTTGGCCACGCCCAGGCATGCCGTGGCTGGCGCTGCGCCGGTCCCGAGTGCCATGCCATCCGCGCCGTTGGAATAGCACGCCGCGGCTTCACGATTGGCATTCAGGCGCGACACCATGTCCTGGTTCAAGGCGATGGCCTGAAACCGCTGGTAAGCCTCCAGCTCCGATTGATTGGAACGGGCCATCAGACCCACAGCACCAAGCAGCGCGACCAGCACGAGCACCAGCGAGACCAGTACTTCCAGCAGAGTGGCGCCCTGCTGCCGCCAGGCGACTGGGCGATACGAGACGGCGAGCGGTCTGGTCGCGGCGGCCATCAGCATGCTCCCTTGTGGCTGGCCACGCGGCCCGTGCCGCTGACCAGCACGCAAATCACATCGGTCGTGGAACTGGTTGCCTCAGGTCGGACCAAGAACGACATCGGGCCGCTCAGGAGGCGGCCGTCGTTGCCGATGGCCATGCTGCTGCCGTCCGCCGACGTGACGTCGAGCCCACGGTAATCGGCATAGGTCCGTACCGTTTCGGCCCCCGCCGCCACGGTCCAGCCCTGGCTCCAGGCGCCGTCATTGGCGGTGACGGTAACCGTCGCATTGCGTTTGATCGCCTCCGCGCGTCCAAGCACGATGGCCGACGCGAGGTCCATGGAAGCATTGCGGGTACGCTGCGTGACGACGAACGAAGTGAGCGACGGGATGGCAATCATAGCCAGGATACCCATCACGATCACCGTGATCAGTAATTCGGGCAGGGTAAAGCCAGCAGACCGGGGCGCGCGCATGAGCTTACTGCCAGCAATCGGTGCGGGCGCCGGAAACCCGTTTGGCGCCTGTATTGGTTAACGACAGCGTGCCACAACCGGCATCGCGGGTCGCCTGCTCGCCACTTGGTACCGCGCGAATCGCATACCCGGCAGGCGGACCTGCGACCGCATCGATGGTGACAGCGTAATGATCCGATACGGATGCGGGCAACGTCGTAAAACCCAGGGCTGCCATGGCACCCGGCCCCGTTGCGTAGGCGCGATGATCCAGCTGGTAACGCTCGAGCACATTCGCCACTTCAAGCATGAATGACTGCGCTGCAGCCCGATTGGCCCGGACCACATAGTCGATATACGACGGATAGGCGATCGCACCTAGTATCCCGAGGATGATGACCACGACCATCACCTCAACCAGACTGAATCCCCCTGCTCGAGGAGACCGGAGACGCGTCTGTGCCCGTGGGAAACTAGCAGCCTGCACACGCTGGCGCCATGACTGCATTTCTAAGACCCCTATAAGGACCACCGACTGCCGCAACCGGGTCATACCGACCCGCGCGCGGTGCCATGTGGCGGATGCCGGATCTCTATCGACGATTCGGCTTCTTGTTGTATTTATGAGTTTGCCAGAATCTACGAACAGCTTGTGAATTTGTCAAATAATGTGTCTTAGAGATGTCTTTGCTGTGGCGCCGAAAAAACGTGGGTCTCGGCCCGTGTGAAGCCCATGCTACTTCGGTAATCCAGCCCCGGCTGGTGTCGCTGGCCTGCAGTACGTCAGTATTCCGGCTGCCCTGCTCGGATAACCAGATGAATCCTGCTCATACCGAGTCTGCAGAAAGCTGAACAGCCGCGGCACCGTGGATGCCAGCCATGAGGTGCCAGACTCCGCAGCGTGACCACCCAGGCGTGCTGACGGCTCGAGTATCGTCATTGGCCCCAGCAATTCGTGCCGCGACCGCTCACGGCACGGGCGCCGGTATGGGTCAACGATAGCGTGGCGCAAGCAGTGTCGCGCCTCGCCTGTGTGCCGCGGGGCATCGCCAGGATATGAAATCCCGCCGGCGGCCCGCGCAGCGGCTCGACGATGACGAGATAATGATCCGCTACCTCTTCGGGGAGGTGGGAATAGCCAAGTTGGGCCAGCGCCTGGGGGCCGGTGGCATAGCGTCGGTGAACCGCCTGGTAGCGCGCCTGCGCGTTGGCCACCTCCAGCATGAAGGACTGAGCGGCCGCACGATTGGCGCGTGTGTCATAGGCAACAAAAGATGGATAGGCAAGCACGCACAGCGCACCCAGGACGCTGACGATCAGCACGATCTCGAACCTACCCGAACCGGCCGTCCTGTAGGGGTGTCTCGCAGCGCCTGATTTCCCCACCCGCCTGCCTTGGGTAGTTTCGACGGCCGAATCTTGTCTCCACACGCGCATCCACGGCCACTTCCACCGCATAATTGCCCCCTCGCGCGGCGTGAACGCGAATGCTACGAACGCGTTGCATGTCCGGGTGCCGGCTGTACCATCGCCACATCATCAAGGCACCGGATCTGACGCTGTGCCCGTCACCATTGCCGTGGGTTTCGGCTTGCCTGTGCAAGCCCGCAATGAGCCTTTCTTGTTTTAGCGCATGCCCCTGGGCGAAAGCGTCGCAGATTTGTCATTTAATGTTGCGTAGTGCGCAGGCCACGCACCCGCATTCGTCCACCGTCTAGGATGGCCGGACCAAAGGGACGATAGATGCAGGCAAGACTGTGTGGACAGCCGATGCAGGGCAGACGCGCCTGCAGTCAGTCACGCCGTACTGCTAGCGGGGAAGAATCAGGCGCGCTGGATGGCCGCAAGGATCGGCGGCACCGTCATCGCCTCGACCCGCCGTGTCACGGCGTCGGGGAAACGGGCGCGATGCCGGCGTAGATGGTCGAGCACGCCGGCCAGGCCGGCTGGGGCGCGCCCCAGCAGCATGATGAGATGCTCGGGCGCCATCTGGTCGAGCACCTGGGTGGGAATGCTATCGCCTTCGCAGGTCGACACGGGGAAATACCGCACGATGGGCAGGATGACGCGCAACGGTGCGTGCGGCACGAGCTGCCAGACGGCCGAAAATGCGGTGGCGGTGCAGAACGGTGCACGGGCAGCGGCTTCGGCTTCCGTAAATACACGGTGCGTGCCCTTGGCCAGCACATACTCGCGCACCAGGTCCGCCAGCTCATCGACCGGCACGGCGCCATCGGCAATCTCGACGAACTCCGCAATCAGCGCGCCATCGACGACCGGGTCATTCCATACCATGGCCTGACGCTCGAGTGGCGTCATGTCGAACAGATCGGCTGCCACCAGCCATTCGGAAGGACGACGCACACTCGCGCGCACCAACGGGCTGGGGTCGCTCTGCTGGCGCTCCAGCAAATCAGCTTCCACGGGATTCTGCGGCGACAGTGCGCGTGCGCCTGCCGCCAGCGCCCGCACCCACTCACTGGCATCGTTCGAGGCGCGCGACAGCAACGCAAGCGATGGCTCGCCCTGCTGATCGCGATAGGCCTGCAGCACCTGTGCACGGCTTTCCACGGACATACTCTCCCACGCCGTTAGCAGCATCCGCTGCGAAAACGGGGATTCACACATCAACATGGCAAGCTGGTCCTGGTGCATCATGGTGATCCATCTCCTGCAACTAACAGGATGTCGAAGGCCGTAACCAGAGTACGTAACCGGCTGCGACCCTGAGTGCGACAGTCATTTGACAAAGCGCAACGTTCTTGCGCTGCATTGTACGCCGGGTCGCCCCCGAGTTGGCGACCGAATGCGTTCCGACAGACGGAACTGCGTATGATTTTGTTGCACAAAATCGACAACTACGCTGCAAAGTCACCACTCCAGATTCAGGAGGAGGCCAAACAGTGACGCGAACTGCACGATTGCTTGCCGACATCGGCGGCACCTCAATCCGCTTCGCACGAAGCGAAACCGAGGGAAACCCGACCGATATCCGCATCTACCGGACAGCGGATTTTCCCTCCCTCGAAACCGCCATCCGCACCTATCTGCACGATTGCCCGGGCACGCCAGACGTGGTGACAAGCGTGGCAGCGCTGGCGACGGCCAATCCCGTGGAAGGCGACACCGTTCGCATGACCAACCTCGCCTTCAGTTTTTCGGCGCAAGACGTGCGCCGGGCGCTAGATTTCGATGCGCTGCTGATCGTCAACGATTTCACCGCGCTGGCCCTGGGCGTGCCACATCTCTTGCCCGCCGACCAGCGACCGATCGGCCCCGTACTGCCCGCTGCACCGGGGCCAATCGGCATCATCGGTCCGGGCACAGGGCTCGGCGTGTCGGCGCTGATTCCGACGCTGGCCGGATGGCAGGCGCTGAGCAGCGAAGGTGGCCATGCCACGCTCGCACCCGCCAATACCTTCGAAGCCGATCTACTACGTGCGGCATGGCGGCGACACGCTCATGTGTCGCTCGAACGACTTGTATCCGGGCCGGGCCTGCGCCTGCTCTATGAACTGATATGCGCGGTACATGGCACGCTGCCGCAACCGGCCACGCCGGAGGACATCACACAACAGGCGCAGGATGGCACATGCCTGGCGTGCCGGCAGGCAGTGACGACGTTCTGCAATCTGCTGGCGACCGCGGCAGGCAATCTGGCGCTGACACTCGGTGCACGCGGCGGCATCTATATCGGTGGCGGCATCGTGCCGCGCCTGGGTACGCTGCTCGATCCGCAGGTTTTCCGCACGCGTTTCGAAGACCACGGACGCCTGGCCAGCTATCTGGCGCATATCCCGACGATGCTGATCACGGCACCCTATCCTGCGCTCACCGGTCTCGACGCGCTGCTGACGACCTGGCTGACACGCGGCCGGCAAGCCCCTTTGCCCTTCGATCTGGTGCTGGCGCAACGCTAGCGCCATCGCGCACAGCCGGCCTCTCTCTGCTTGCAAGTTTTGTTGTTGATGGGCATGCCCACCCCGTGCGCAGCTCCACCCACCGCCGCCTATCATGCTAGCTTGCTGGTAATTGACCTATTTTTAGAACCATGACCATTTCCCAACCCCTCCCCATCCAGGCCGTGATCTTCGACTGGGCCGGCACGTTGGTGGATTTTGGCTCGCTCGCGCCGACACAGATCTTCGTCGATGCCTTCGCCACCTTCGGCATCACCATCACCCTCGCACAGGCGCGCGGCCCCATGGGAATCTCCAAGCGTCCGCATATCGAGATGCTGCTGGCGGAGCCCGACATCCAGGCGCAATGGCAACGGCAGTTCGGCCGCCCTTCGGAGCAAACCGATATCGACGCCATCTATGAACGCTTCATGCCGATGCAGATCAGCAAGGTTGGTGACTATTCGCAGCCAATTCCAGGCGCAGTGGATACGTTCGCCTGGCTGCGTGCGCATGGCATCCGCATCGGCTCGTGTTCCGGCTATCCGCGTGAGGTGCTGGACGTGCTGCTGCCGATGGCTGCACAACAAGGGCTCGCGCCTGACCACGTGGTGGCGGGCGACGAACTGACAGCCGGCGGCCGGCCCGGCCCCTTCATGGCGCTGGCCAACGTGCTGGCGCTGGGCGTGACGGACGTGCGCGCTTGCATCAAGGTCGATGACACGGCGCCCGGCATCCTGGAAGGCCGGCACGCCGGCATGTGGACGGTGGGGTTGTCGCTGTCAGGCAATGAGGTCGGTCTTTCGCCAGCCGAGCTGGCCAGTGCGGATAGCGCTGAAGTGATGCGCCGCAAGGCCCATGCCGAAACGCATCTGCGCAACGCCGGCGCACACTATGTGATCGACACCGTGGCCAATCTGCCGCGTGTCGTCACGGAGATTGCCGAGCGCATGGCGGGCGGCGCACGTCCCTGAGCACGCCTATGGTCGGTGCGGCAGTGCGTTGCGCCAGACCCTCATGCCATCGCCGACGCAATGCCAACGATGGTGGCAACCCGGCCGGGAGCTGCGATACCGTCAGTCGAGCGCAGCAAGCTGCCGCGCATGTGCCACGAGGTGATCCTCGACGAAAGTCGAGATGAAATAGTACCCGTGGTCGTAACCGGCATGCCGGCGCAGCGCGAGCGGTTGTCCGGCGCTGGCGCAGGCGGCCTCGAACAGGTGTGGATGCAACTGCTCCGCCAGGAACTGGTCGTCCAGCCCCTGATCAATGAGAATGCCCGCCGGGAATGGCGCGGTTTCGCAGTCTTCCATCAGTAGCGTGGCATCGTAGTCGAGCCAGGTCGTTTCGTCGTCGCCGAGATAGCCGCTGAACGCCTTCTTGCCCCACGGACACTGCGTTGGCGCAGCGATCGGCGCAAACGCGGAGACTGAGCGGAACAGCTGCGGATTGCGCAGCGCCAGCACCAGTGCGCCATGTCCGCCCATCGAGTGCCCCATGATGCCGACCCGCCGGCCGTCGATGGGCAGCTGGTCGATCACCAGTGTGCGCAACTCGTCGACGATGTAGCTGTACATGCGGTAGTGGTCATCCCACGGCTCTTCGGTCGCATCGAGATAGAAACCTGCACCTACGCCGAAGTCCCAGCTCTCGGTATCGCCCGGCAGGTTGGCACCGCGCGGGCTGGTATCGGGCGTGATGAGAATCAGGTTCTCGCGCGCCGCGACACGTTGTGCCCCGCCCTTGATCATGAAGGTTTCCTCGGTGCACGTCAGGCCAGCCAGATAAAACACCGCCGAACATTTTTCGCCCGCCACCGCCTTCGGCGGCAGGTAAACGGAAAAACGCATCGGCAGACCGATCTCGCGCGAGTCGTGGCGATAGAAATGCTGCACGCCGCCGAAGCAGCCATGCTGGCTCAGTAGTTCAAGGGCAGGGGTCGTCATCAGTACACCACAACGGAACGGATTGATTCACCGCGCTTCATCAGGTCGAAACCTTCATTGATGCGCTCGAGCGGCAGGCGATGCGTGATCAGGTCATCGATGTTCAGCTTGCCTTCCATGTACCAGTCGACGATCTTCGGCACGTCGGTGCGGCCGCGCGCCCCGCCGAAGGCCGAACCTTTCCACTCGCGTCCCGTCACCAGCTGGAACGGACGCGTGCTGATCTCGGCGCCCGCCTCGGCCACGCCGATCACGATGGACTGGCCCCAGCCCTTGTGGCAGCACTCCAGCGCCTGGCGCATGACCTTGGTGTTGCCGATGCACTCGAAAGAGTAATCGGCCCCGCCGTCGGTCAGCTGGATGATGTGGTCGACCACGTTCTCGACATCGTTGGGATTGACGAAATGCGTCATGCCGAACTGGCGTGCCATGGCTTCGCGCGCGGGATTGAGGTCCACGCCGATGATCTTGTTGGCACCGACCATCTTCGCCGCCTGGATGACGTTCAGGCCAATGCCGCCGAGGCCGAACACCACCACATTGGCACCTGCTTCCACCTTGGCGGTGAACAGCACGGCGCCCACGCCGGTGGTCACGCCGCAGCCGATGTAGCAGATCTTGTCGAACGGCGCATCCTCGCGCACCTTGGCCACCGCGATTTCGGGCACCACGATATGGTTGGCGAAGGTGGACGTTCCCATATAGTGGAAGATCGGCTTGCCATCGAGCGAGAACCGCGAGGTCGCATCAGGCATCAGGCCCTTGCCCTGCGTGGCGCGGATCGCCTGGCACAGGTTGGTCTTGCGCGACAGGCAGAACTTGCATTCGCGGCATTCCGGCGTGTACAGCGGGATGACATGGTCGCCCTTTTTCAGGCTTTTCACGCCGGGACCGACATCGACCACCACGCCCGCGCCCTCGTGTCCGAGGATCGCCGGGAAGATGCCTTCGGGATCGGCACCGGAGAGCGTGTAGTAGTCCGTGTGGCAGATACCGGTGGCCTTGACCTCGATCAGTACCTCGCCGGCCTGCGGACCCTGCAGGTCGACTTCTTCGATGGTCAATGGCGCGCCGGCCTGCCAGGCGATCGCTGCTTTGGTCTTCATGGATGCATTTCCTCGTGGTAGGGGTGCCGCGCCGTGCGCGGACACAGACGGGCACAGAATGGACAGCGCCGCATCGACAAGCCGTATTGTGCCTTGAGATGATCCCAAGGCAAACCCGTCATATGGCTCAACGCGCCGCTGTCGCACGGGCGCCGGGCACGGGCTCGACCACACGCAACTCGCGCAATGGCAACGGAATCGAGCATCCCGCCTGTTCCACTACTTCCTTGATGCGACGGTTCATTTCGAAGCGCACCGGCCAGAACTCGCCGGTGGCGATCCAGCAGCGCACATTGAGGATGATGGCGCCTTCCGCATAGCGCATCACCATCACATCGGGCGCCGGTTCGTCGCGCACACGCGGATCTTCCGCCAGCATCGTCCGCAACGCGGTGATCGCGCTGCCGATATCGTCATGCTGATGCACACCCACTTCGATGTCCAGGCGGCGCGTGGGATTGGCCGAGTAGTTGATGATGGGGCTGCCCCACAGCTTGTTGTTCGGTACGTGCAGGCACACGCCGTCGAGCATGGTGAGCTCGGTCATGAACAGGCCGATCTCGCGCACGGTGCCGGCCGTGCCCTCCGCATCGATATAGTCGCCCACGCGGAAGGGCCGCAGGATGACAATCATGATGCCGGCGGCGATATTCTGCAGCGTGCCCTGCAGCGCCAGGCCGATGGCGAGGCCGGCCGCACCCAGGATGGCGATGATGCTCGCAGTCTGCACGCCGAACTGGCTCAACACCAGGACCAGCGTGACGATGCGGAAGACCCACAGCACGATGCTGCCCATCATGGGCCGCACAGTGACGTCCACACCCCAGCGCTCGAACAGCCGCTCGGCAGCACGCTGCGCCCTGCGCGCCAGCCACCAGCCGGCGATCAGGATCAGCACCGCCAACACCAGGTTCAGTCCCTGGCGCACCAGCGTTTCCGTGAACACCTGCCAGATACCCTGCCATCTGGCCGCATCCATTCCCCACCAATTCATGTATTCCCCCGTTCAATCCAATAGTTGTTATCGCTTGTCTGACGCTGTCAGCCGCGTGTCAGCTCACCCGGATCCGGCATGGGCGTTTCCTGTCGTGTGAGTTGCTCCGCTTCGAGCTGATGCGAGAAATCGTCCACCGTGCCCAGGCGGTGATGACGATCCTTGGGCAGCGTATGGCCGCTCTGCATATAAAGCGTCAACAGTTCGGCGATATTCACCAGCACCGACAAGTGCGTGCGCTCGTAGCCATGCGAGGCATCAGCGCCAAAGCACACCAGGGCCGTGCGCACGTCATGCCCGGCCTTGACGGCCGCGCCGGCGTCGGAATGGTAAAAGCGGAATACATCACGATTGCTCGGGATCGCATGCTCTGCACACATACGCAGCAACCGGCGCGTCAAGTGATAGTCGTGCGGGCCGGCCGAGTCCATCAAGGGAATCGTCACGCCCTCTTCACGCGCACCTTGGCCAAAGGCCACGGGGCCGATGTCGATGCCAATCACTTCGCTGACGTCGTCCTCGATCACGGCTGTGGCTCCCGAACCGACTTCTTCGGTGAGCGTGAATACGGCGTGGCAGTCGATCGGCACGGATGCGCCGCTCTCCACCACGGCCTTGAGTGCGGCAAGCAGCGCAGCAACACCGGCCTTGTTGTCGAGATGGCGCGAGACGATGAAACCGTTCTCCAGCACTTCCGGGCAAGCATCGAAGGCGACGAAATCGCCCACCTGCACGCCGAGCGCGCGTACGTCGTCGGCGTTGCCGATGCGCTCGTCGACGCGCAGTTCGAGCTGGTCCCAGTTCACGGGCTGGGTATCGACTTCTTCGTTGTAGACATGCCCCGATGCCTTGAGCGGCAGGACCGAGCCGCGCACGCGGCCGTTCTCGGTAAATAGCGTGACCCGCCCACCCTCGGCAAAACGGCTCGACCACGTCCCGATCGGGCTCAGTGCCAGTCGGCCGGTGTCCTTGATCTCGCGCACCATCGCGCCGAGCGTGTCGAGGTGTGCGACGATGGCGCAGTCCGGCCCAGCCTTGGTGTAGGCCGCATCGTCGCGCGGCCCGTCATCGCGATTGGCGCGCAGGGTCGCGCGAATCGTGCCGCGCCGCGTCAGTTCATAGTTAAGCCCCAATGCATCGAGCTTGCGTGCGGTGTAGTGGACGATCTCGTCCGTCAGGCCGGCTGGGCTGGGAATCGCCAGCAACTCCAGCAGCGTGGTCGTGAGAAAAGCCGTATCAATGTTCAGTTTTTTCATGGGGTTCTCCGCAGGCGGCGCGCTCATTGCGCCCGCCTTGATGCCAGGCCAGGCGTGCTCACGCCGTGAATGGAAACAGCAGATCCATGAAACGCTGTGCCGTCGGCTGCGGTTCATGGTTCGCCAGGCCCGGGCGCTCGTTGGCCTCGATCACGACATAGTCGGGCAGGTCCGGTGCGGTGACGAGGAAATCGAGACCAACCACCGGAATGCGCAAGGTGCGTGCGGCCAGCTCGGCCGCGTCACGGAGCTCGGGATGCAACTCCGCCGTGACATCGTGGATCGTGCCGCCAGTGTGGAGGTTGGCGGTCTTGCGTACCAGGGCGCGCTGGCCTTCGGCAAGGACCGAGCCGTAGTGCAGGCCCTGCATCGCCAGGCAGCGTTCGGTTTCCGTATCGAGCGGAATATGGGCTTCGCCACCGGTCGCAGCATTGCGGCGCGCGCTGTGCCGCTCGATCAGTGTGCGTAGATCGCTTTGACCATCGCCGACCACCTCCGCCGGCCGGCGGATGGCCGCCGCTACGACTTTGTAGCCGATCACAACGATGCGCAGATCGTCGCCAGGACAGTACTCTTCCAGCAGCACCGGGCCGCCCGCGCGCTCAGCCATGGCAATGGCTTGCGCCAAGCTATCCGGCGAACGCACATCGACACTGATACCCTTGCCCTGTTCACCCATCGCCGGCTTGACCACCACGGCACCGTGCGCGCGCAGGAACGCGACGTTGTCCTCGGCGCTGCCGGCCGTCGTCTGCGCCGGCACCCGCAAGCCTGCAGCCGCCAGCCGGCGCAACGTCAGGGTCTTGTCCTGGCACAGCGTCATGGCGACGGCGCCGGTCAGTTCCGTGAGCGATTCCCGGCATACCACCTCGCGGCCGCCATAGCGCAGGGCAAAGATGCCGGCATCCGAGTCGAGGATATCCACACCGATGCCGCGCCGACGTGCTTCGTTGACGATCAGCGCGGCATACGGGTTGAGGCCATCGCATTCACTGCTGCCGACGTAGAGCGGTTCGTTGATGGCATTTTTGTGCTTCACCACGAAGCCCTGGGTCTGCGCAAAGCCGAGCTTCTGGTACAGGCCAATGGCATGCTGGTTGTCATGCAGCACCGAGAGGTCGAGAAAATGCCGGCCCGCCGCCTGGTACATGCTGCACAGGTGGCGTACCAGTGACTGGCCCACACCGGCGATGCCGGTCTGCGGATCGACCACCAGGCACCAAAGGCTGGTGCCGCCCTCCGCATCGCCGAAGGCCTGCACATGATCGACGCCCATGACGGAGCCGAGAATCTCGCCGCTATGTTCGTCCTCGGCGACCAGATACGTTACCGCCGGCAAGGTACGCTGCTGCCAGACCGTTGCGGGGTCGAGCGGCACCATGCGCCGCATGGCGTACAAGCGGTTGATGGCAGCGATATCAGCACGCGTGGTGAGCGGACGGATCGTGATACCCGGTACGGCGGTGCTGTCGATCGCATCGTCCTGCAGGTGACGACGGAACAGCAAAGAAGGATCGAGAAACAGGTTCTGCGGTGCTTCCGCCAGTACCAGTTGCGGCGCTTCGACATAGAGCGCGATATCGCGCTGGCCGTCGCGCTCCTGCAGCAGCGCCTGCGCAATGGCGGTCGGCGATTCGAACGACGGTGCGAACAGCAGCCGGCCCCAGCCGCAGGCCAGCATGGCGTGGCGGCCGGAGCGGCGGGACTGGCCGGCCTGGTCGTCCAGCGTGATGGGGATCTCCTGCACGGGCATGATGCGCTCCTCCATGGAA
>DATLHT010000385.1:0-3708 GCA_035539795.1 Burkholderiaceae bacterium | reverse complement strand
CATCCAGCCGGGCCCGCAGGTGATGACCAGCAACCCGTCGCTGTTCTGGGGCTTGATCGCCTCGATGTGGATCGGCAACTTCATCCTGATCATCCTGAACCTGCCGATGATCGGTATCTGGGTGAAGCTGCTGACCGTGCCGTACCGCTTCCTGTATCCGGCGATTCTGGTGTTCTGCTGTATCGGTGTGTACTCGGTGCAGAATACGACCTTCGACGTGTTCCAGACCGCGGCCTTTGGCGTGCTTGGCTACCTCTTCATCAAGCTGCGCATGGAACCGGCCCCGTTGCTGCTCGGCTTCGTGCTCGGACCGATGATGGAAGAAAACTTCCGGCGCGCCTTGCTGCTGTCGCGTGGCGAGTTCACAGTGTTCGTCACCCGTCCGCTGTCGCTGGGCCTGTTGATCGCTGCGGCCATACTGGTGGCTATCGTGGCCCTGCCATCGATCAAGAAGAAGCGCGAAGAAGCCTTCCAGGAAGAGTAAAACTGTCGCCCCTGGCGGCATCCCGGATCGGGCACCCTCGGGTGCCCGATTTTCGTTTGTGCTGCCTCTTTGTCATCCGCCTTGCCGCGAAATACGCCGACGGACTGCCAATCCGCGTGGATTCCCCGCCGGCGCGGTAGAATCTCAGGATCGACGCACACCATCTGATATGAGCCAACACGACAACGCCACGCCGCCCGCCTCGAATTTCGTCCGGGCCCTGATCGAACACGACCTTGCCAGCGGCAAGCATGCGCACCGCAAGGATGCCGCCGGCCAGCCTCTGCCGACGGTCATCACCCGTTTCCCGCCGGAGCCGAACGGTTACCTGCACATCGGCCACGCCAAGAGCATCTGCCTGAACTTTGGCCTGGCGCGCGATTTCGGCGGCCGCTGTCACCTGCGCTTCGACGATACCAACCCGGTCAAGGAAGACACCGAGTATGTCGACACCATCATTGACTCGGTGCGCTGGCTGGGTTTCTCCTGGGAGCAAGGCGGCACGGCATATATGCACTACGCCAGCGATTATTTCGAGCAGCTCTACCAGTTTGCCGAACTGCTGATCCAGGCTGGCAAGGCCTATGTGGACAGCCAGGATGCCGAAACCATTGCCGCCACACGCGGCAACTTCTCGGAACCCGGCACCCCCTCGCCATGGCGCGAACGCAGTGTCGAGGAAAACCTGCAACTGTTCCGCGACATGCGCGCCGGCAAGTACCCGGACGGCGCACACGTGCTGCGCGCCAAGATCGATATGACCGCGCCCAATATCGTGATGCGCGACCCGATCCTGTACCGCATCCGCCATGCGCATCATCACCGTACCGGCGACGCGTGGTGCATCTACCCGATGTATGACTTCACGCATTGCGTATCCGACGCGCTGGAGTCGATCACGCATTCGCTGTGCACGCTGGAGTTCGAGAACAACCGGCCACTTTACGATTGGGTACTGCATGCCCTGCGCGATGCCGGCGTGTTCGCCGAGCCGCTGCCGCACCAGTATGAGTTCGCGCGGCTCAACCTGACCTACGCCATCACCAGCAAGCGCAAGCTGCTGCAACTGGTGAACGAGAAACGCGTGGATGGCTGGGACGATCCGCGCATGCCCACGCTGGTCGGCATCCGCCGCCGCGGCTACACGCCGGAGAGCATCCAGCTGTTCTGCGAGCGCATCGGCGTCTCCAAGGCTGACAGCTGGATCGACATGAGCGTGCTCGAAGGCGCCGTACGCGACGATCTCGATGCCCGCGCTCCGCGCGCCGTGGCCGTACTCGATCCGCTCAAGCTGATCATCGACAACTATCCGGAAGGTCAGAGCGAAACCTGCACTGCGCCGGTCCACCCGAAAAAGCCGGAGCTCGGCAAGCGCGAGTTTCCACTGTCGCGCGAGCTGTGGATCGAACGCGAAGATTTCCAGGAAGAACCGCCCAAGGGGTACTTCCGCCTGTTCCCCGGCAACAAGGTGCGGCTGCGTTACGGCTATGTCATTGAATGTACTGGCTGCGACAAGGATGCAGACGGCAACATCATCGCCGTGCACGCCACCTATTTACCGGAAACCAAGAGCGGTACGCCGGGGGCCGACAACGTCAAGGTAAAGGGCAATATCCACTGGGTGAGCGCCACGCACGCGTGCGTCGCCGAGGTGCGCCTGTACGACCGGCTGTTCAAGGAACCTCACCCGGATGCCGGGGGGCGCGACTTCCTGCAATCCCTCAACCCGGACTCGAAGCAGACCCGTACCGCCTATCTCGAGCCGGGACTCGCCGCAGCCAGTGCGGAAGACCGTTTCCAGTTCGAGCGCCACGGCTACTTTGTGGCTGACCGGGTCGATACGCAACCGGGTACCCCCCCGGTCTTCAACCGTATCGTTGGTCTCAAGGACAGCTGGGGTAAGTGATTGCTCCGCCCGCAGGCGGGGCCCACATGCCCTCCTGCGGGCTGGTTTGCTGAAAAACCAGCACATTTTTCCTGTATTTCTGCGCCTCAGGGTCTACACTGTGGTGTGATCCAATATCAACGCTGACCCGGACCAAGGGTAAGCTCCCCCCGACCCGGCCGTCTCACACAGGCGTGCCGGGCGGTGTGCGTGGCAGTGTTCCGCGCGGCTCGGGGCGACGTTTTGCGAGAGGTGATATGTTGCAGGAAGCCTACATTCATTCGGTCGAGCATCTGATTGCCGCGTGCCGGCAACCGGCCGGAGTCCCGCCGTCCGCCACGGGCCTGAACAGCACCATGCTGTTTCATCTGCTCAGCGGCGGCCACACCGAAGCGATCCGCGCGTGCCGGACACAACCGGACCTGCAGGCCAGCATCTCCCGCCTGGATCCGGAAAGCCGCACCGACCTGCTGGCGGCACAGGCCCCCGACGGCAGCCATGCGCTGACGCAGATGATCCGCGCCAGCCACTGGGCAACGCTGCGCGAATATGCGTTGCTGCTGCGCGCCCACGCCAGCGACAAGCGCGCCCTGCAGGACATCCTCGGCCGGAGCGACCTGCCTGGCCTGCTCGACGAGATCGTCGCGCTGGGTCATGCGCCAGCCGTCCCGGCCCTTGGCGAGTTCTGGTCCCTGCTGGGATTGACGCGGCGCGAACTGCTGCCACTGCTGCCGATGCCACACCCGGCTGCCCAGACCATCATGCAGGTCGCCCAGCAAACGCCAGGCAATGCCGCAGCACGCAAGGCCATCGCCATGCTCGGACAGTTCGGTTTGCTGGAGGTCCGCCTCTTCCTGCCACGCTGATCGTGCCGAGGGGATAGCGCCCCTCGATTCCGCTGTACGGTCACGATGCGGTATGCTGTCGCCTCCTCCGTCTTTCACGGCCCTCGCGCCCATCCTATGCCCTCCATCGACGTCGCCCTGCAAGCGCCCTTCATTGAACTGAACCAGTTGCTCAAGGTCGCAGGCGTATGCGACAGCGGCGGCGCGGGCAAGCAGATCGTGGCGAGCGGCGCAGTGACGGTCGATGGCCTGCCGGAAACCCGCAAGACTGCGAAGATCCGCGGCGGCCAGGTGGTGAGCG
The DNA here is from genome assembly GCA_035539795.1 of Burkholderiaceae bacterium. Taxonomy (GTDB): domain Bacteria; phylum Pseudomonadota; class Gammaproteobacteria; order Burkholderiales; family Burkholderiaceae; genus Imbroritus. The sequence continues at coordinate 193 of DATLHT010000385.1, read as the reverse complement.
TCGGTGACATCGTGATTCATGTCAGCGATCCTGCCTGATCGAAACCGTCCGCTGGCGCCACATTCCTCTGGAGCCACAGCATGAATATTGCATTCTGGTGCGTCCTGATCGCCGGTCTGATGCCGGTCGTGACCGTCGCCATCGCCAAGTGGGGGGTACGCGGCTACGACAACAACGAGCCGCGCGCCTGGAT
>DATLHT010000384.1:0-4355 GCA_035539795.1 Burkholderiaceae bacterium | reverse complement strand
GTGCCGCGGGCGCCCCGCCAGGATGGAGAAAAGATGATGAGAACGAAACTTCTGTTGGCAGTGGGGGCGTCCGCGGTGACGCTAGCTGGGTGTGCCGTGCCGGCTTACCAGAACAGCTATCCGCAGTCCGGTTATCCTCAGGGTGGCTATCCGCAGCAAGGTTATCCGCAACAGGGTTATCAGCAAGGTTATCAATCCCAGCCACAAGGCGTCGCGCCCAACTATGCGCTGTACGGCCGGGTCGAATCCATCGAGATGCTGCAGGGCCAACAGGGGAGCAGCGGTATCCTCGGCACGGTGCTGGGCGGTGCGGCGGGTGGCCTGCTGGGCCATCAGGTCGGTGGCGGTACTGGCAAGACGGTAGCCACCATCGGCGGTGCGGTGCTCGGCGCCGTAGCCGGCAACCAGATCGAGCGCAGCCAGTCGGGGCCGCAGGCGCTGTACCGTGTGGTTGTCCGGCTCGATGATGGCCGCGTCGCGACCGTAACGCAAACGTCCGCCAACAATCTGCAAGTCGGTATGCGTGTCCGTGTCATGAACGATCAGGTCACACCTGGCTGAGCTTCGATGCAGCAGTCATGAATGCGCCGCCGGGGCATGCTCTGGCGGCGCATTTGCATATGAGGCCACAGGCCCTATCCAGTGCCGGCTGCGATGACCGGAAGTACGGTATCGATTCCGTGATTGCCGGTTCCAACGGCACGCGCGCCGTTGCACCACGGTAAAAGCGTTTGAAATGCGCGACACTTCGTGCCTTGAACAACTCGCGCACGCATGTATTTTCCCCGCTTTCGCCAGATGCCATCCCGTCATCCGGGATTTCCTGCCCCATGGAATAGGATGCTGAATTCCTATCGTCGGTAAGTACATGATTCGCAACCCGTCATGCCGTGGAGGGCAAGAAATTCTTTTGTAGTTGCGAAGAAATTCTTGCTTTTCTTTCGCACGAGCCCGCTGCATCATCAATGTGACTCATAAGATTCCCCCACGTCACAGGTGACTCATGAAGAATAACAAGCCTCAGGAGGCAGCCGGGCCGGGCGCAGCCGTGTCTGGCCGCCGCGCGTTTCTGGCGCGCGGCGCAGCGGTGTCTGCCGCTGCAGTTGCATCGGCCAAGCTGATTCCTGCCGCGCAGGCCAGCGAGGCCAACTTGCCGCCTAACGTTCCCGCATCAATGAAGACTCAGGGTGGCGGCTTTCTGAATCCGCCGTATGGCCTGCCTTCGCCATTCGAGAAGAACGTGGTGCGCAAGCTGCCGGCAACGGTGGCAGCATTCCCCACGGCCACACGCACGCCGCTGCAAAGCCTGTTCGGCACCATCACGCCGAATGGCCTGTTCTTCGAGCGCCATCATGCCGGTGTCCCGACCATCAATCCGGACGAGCATCGCCTGATGGTACATGGCCTGGTCGAGCGGCCGCTGTTGTTGACGATGAGCGATCTGATGCGCTATCCGTCGTTCACCCGCGTCTACTTCCTCGAATGCTCTGGCAACAGCGCGGCGGAATGGCACAAGCCGACCGGCAAGACTGCACAGGACATCCACGGCCTGCTGAGCTGCTCGGAGTGGACGGGGGTACCGCTTTCGACCATTCTGGACGAAGTCGGCATCAAGCCGGAAGGCAAGTGGCTGCTGGCGGAAGGCGCGGATGCTGCGGCTATGACACGCAGCATTCCGCTCGAAATCGCCATGAAGGATGCCTTGCTGGTCTATGCCCAGAACGGCGAACGCCTGCGGCCGGAGCAGGGCTATCCGCTACGCCTGCTGCTGCCGGGCATCGAAGGCAACATGAGCATCAAGTGGCTGCGTCGCCTGAAAATCGGCAACCAGCCGTTCTATACGCGCGAGGAAACCTCGAAGTACACCGACCTGATGCCGGATGGCAAGGCGCGCGAGTTTACGTTCGAGATGGATGTGAAGTCCGTCATTACGACCCCGTCTGGCGGACAGACGCTGCGCGAGAAAGGCGCCTACGAGATCTCGGGCATTGCCTGGAGCGGACGCGGCAAGATCCGCCGTGTGGATGTCTCGGTCGACGGTGGCCGCAACTGGCGCGAAGCCGTGCTGCAGGGTGCCGTACAGAGCCTGGCCGTCACGCGCTTCTGCCTGCCATGGCGCTGGAACGGCGAGCCTGCCATCCTGCAGAGCCGCGCGATCGACGATACCGGAGCCGTGCAGCCGACGCGCCAGCAGCTGATTGACGCGCGTGGCAAGAATTCCTTCTATCACTACAACGGCATTCAGAGCTGGAAAGTCGCGACGAACGGGGAGATCACCAATGTCCATGCATAAAGCCGGCGTCGCGGCCATCGCTGCCGCATTGTTGACCCTTGGCTGCGCCAACCAGGCTGGCCAGTCGGGACAAGCTCACAAGCCTTCCGGTGAGCGCTATGGCCTTGGCAAGACACCAACGGCCCAGGAAATCGCGGGCTGGAATATCGACATTGCGCCGGATGGCGTCGGTCTGCCGCCAGGCTCCGGCACGGTGGCGCAGGGACGTGCCCTGTATGCCGCGCAGTGCGCAGCCTGCCATGGCGCTAACGGCCAGGGCGGCACGGCGGCGCGCCTGGTGGGCGGGCAAGGCACGCTGACCAGCGAGAAGCCGGTGCTTACCATTGGTAGCTACTGGCCATATGCCACGACGCTGTATGACTACATCAACCGTGCGATGCCATGGGACCGTCCGCAGTCGCTCAAGCCGAACGAGGTCTATGCGCTGACAGCGTTCCTGCTGCACATGAATGGCATCGTCGACGCCAATGCCTCGCTCGATGCGACATCGCTGCCCAAGGTCGCGATGCCGAACCGCAATGGCTTCACGCGCGGCGATCCGCGTCCGGGCGATGTGAAGACCACGCGCTGCATGCAGAACTGCAGCTGACATGACTGTCACGGGTCGGCACATGCTCATGCGCCGACCCGACGGGCGTGCATCGGTACATGGTTTGCTACCATTGTGCCTATGCATGTCCCGCCGTCTCTCTCCTCTCCCGAAGCGCTTTCCGATCTGTTCACGCAGCCCTGCGCGCTGTTCCTCGATTTCGATGGCACGTTGGCCGAGCTTGCTCCCACGCCCGACGCAGTCGTGGTGCCACACGCCGTGCCGGATCTGTTGGCGGCGCTGCAGCAGCACTTCGATGGCGCACTGGCCGTTGTGTCCGGCCGTCCGGTCGCGCAACTCGATGCATTTCTTGCCCCGTTGCAGCTGACGTGTGCCGGTACCCACGGTGCCGAGCGACGTCTTGCACATGGCCCGCTGGTACAGATGCCGGTGCCCTCGCTGGCACCGGTCGAAGCCGCTGCCGCGGCGCTGGCAGCGCGCGATGCGCGCCTGGTCCTCGAACGCAAGCATGGCGCTCTGGCACTGCATTATCGCCGGGCGCCGGAATGTGCTACGGTCTGTCTTGAGACCTTGCGGACGGCCGCGCATGAGCTGCCTGGTGTGACGGTACTGCACGGCAAGATGGTGGTAGAGGTCAAGGCAGCCAACCTCGACAAGGGCGGCGCAATCCATGACTTCATGCGCATGGCTCCATTCGCGGGGCGCATGCCAGTATTCGTGGGCGACGACGTGACCGACGAGTCCGGTTTTGCCGTTGTCCAGGCTGCCCAGGGCGCCGGCATCAAGGTCGGTGCGGGCACGACCCTTGCTCATTATCGGATCAGCGATCCGGCCGCGGTTCATCTCTTGCTCGCGCAACTGCTCAGTTAGCTCGTCATCTATGGCGCACTTGCGCCCGCCTGAGCGGCACCCTTGGGGATCGCGTCGCCTTTCGAGGAGGTTCTGATCCCATGTCGCGTCTGGTGGTGGTGTCCAACCGCACTGCCGATCCCCGCAATAGCGCAGCTGGCGGACTTGCGGTTGCGCTCGGTGAGAGTCTGCAGCAATCCGGCGGATTGTGGTTTGGCTGGAGCGGGAAAATTCTGGAAACTACACATGCAAATATGGACGATCCGCCACTGCATGTGCAGCGTGCCGGCCGAGTCACGCTGGCGACAGTCGATCTGTGCCGCGACGACTACGAAGCGTACTACAGTGGATACGCCAATGGCGTGCTGTGGCCAGTCTTTCATAACCGCCTCGATGTGGCCCAGTTCGAGGCCAGATTCGCGACTGGCTATCATCGCGTCAACAGCATGTTTGCCCGGCGGATCATGCCCCTGCTCAAGCCGGAGGACATCGTTTGGGTTCACGACTACCATCTGATTCCGCTGGCCGCCGAACTGCGCCGTCTCGGCTGTACCAACCGCATCGGCTTCTTCCTGCATATTCCCTTGCCGCCGCCGATCATTCTCGCGGCGATTCCGCAATGCCAATGGCTGATACGCTGCCTGTTCTCATATGACCTGGTGG
>DATLHT010000383.1:0-4482 GCA_035539795.1 Burkholderiaceae bacterium | reverse complement strand
TGCGCGTGCCGGGCTGGCCGCGCCGCATCCACAGCGACCTGGTGTGGCGCCGCGATACGCCGCCGGGGCCGGCGGCGTTGTGGTGGGCCGAGGCATTGGGGTGAGTAGAGCCGAGCCTATGCTCGGCTGAATTTCCAGGTTCAGCCGAGCATAGGCTCGGCTCTACTCACCCCAATGCCTCGGCCCACCACAACGCCGCCGGCCCCGGCGGCGTATCGCGGCGCCACACCAGGTCGCTGTGGATGCGGCGCGGCCAGCCCGGCACGCGCAGTTCCAGTAGGCGGCCACGGTCGTAGCGCTGCACCAGCGCACGCGGCAGCTCGGCCCAGCCTATGCCGTCCTCGGCCATCTCCATCACCATCAGGTAGTCCGACGCGGTCCACGCCGGCCCGCTGATCGGCGGCGCGTGGTCGACCTGCGCGCTCAGCCGCACCTGCCGGTGCCGGGCCAGCTGCGCCGCCGCGCGCACGCCTGCCTGCGCCAGTGGATGGTCGCTGGCCACATACACCGCCAGCTCGCTGTGGTGGGCCAGTGGCTGGGCAACCAGTGCATCGGGGTACTGCGCCTGGCGCGGCAGCAGTCCCAGCCCGGCGCGCCCCGCATCCACCAGTTCCAGTACGTCCCGCCCTTCGGCATCCAGCCATTCCAGTTCGATCTCGGGAAATGCCTCGGCAAACCGCTGCAGCACACGTTGCGCCGGATCGAGCTGGTAGACATCGGAGAACACCACGGTCAGGCGTGGCTCTACGGGTGCGGCCAGACGCACGCTCAGCTGTTGCAGGCGCGCGTCGGCGGCAAGGATTTCCTGCGCGTGGCCCAGCACCTGCCGGCCGGCGTCGGTCAGCTGCGGGTAGCGGCCGCTACGATCGAACAGGACCATGCCCAGGTCCGCCTCCAGATGGGCGATGGCGGTACTGACCGTGGACTGGGTCTTGCGCAGCCGGCGCGCGGCCGCCGAGAACGAGCCCAGCGCGGCGGCCTCGACGAAGGCCTGCAGGGATTCGGGAGAATAGGGCATTAATCCATCGCTCCTGTCGATGGAATCCATTTTGATACCACCGTAAAAGACGATGATACTGACCGCCGTCGCCCCTGTCTGCGGGGGCGTTCCGGATCATCCACGCACGGCGTGGATCTACTGATGACGGGGCGCGGTCCCCGTCCCGCAAGGAGCTTCACATGTCCCGTACTGTTCCCGCCCGTGGCGCCTTCGTCGCCTGGGCCTGCCTGACCGTGGCGATCGTCGCCGAAGTGGTCGGCACGTCCTTCATGGCCCATGCCGCCCGCGATGGCGGCTGGACCGGCTATGTGGTGATGGCCGCCGCGCTGGCGCTGTCCTATTACTTCCTGGCGCTGTCGGTGCGCCGCATCGCCGTCGGCGTGGCCTATGCGGTGTGGGAAGGCCTGGGCCTGACCCTGCTGACCGTGGTCGGCATCAGCGTGTTCGGTGAGAGCCTGTCGCTGCAGCAGCTGGCCGGTCTGGTGCTGGCGGTGGTCGGCATCGTCTGTGTCACCCTCGGGGAGGCGCACTGATGAACATGATGGCCCTGTTTTTCGTGATCTGTTCGGCGCTGATCGATGTCGCCGCCAACATGATGGTGGCCAAGTCCGATGGCTTCCGTCGCTGGCGCTGGGGTGTCGGCGCCATCGTGCTGGTCTGGATCGCCTTCGCCCTGCTGGGCCAGGCCGTGCGCTACATGGACCTGGCCACCGCCTATGCGATGTGGGGCGCGATCGGCGTGATCGGTACGGCCACCTGTGGTCGCCTGCTGTTCGGCAACCGCCTGCGCCCGATCGGTTGGATCGGCATCGGCCTGGTCACGGCGGCCGTGCTGCTGCTCAGTACGGCGTGATCTGTCGTGGTGCGGCTGTTCGTTTCAGCTCCATGGCGCAGTTGCGGTGGAATTCATCCACCCACTTCAGTCAACGTTACGGGCGGATTCCAGCTGGCCCGCAGGATAATCGCCCGTCATCGCGGCACTAATCAGGCGCGCCCGTTTGGTCCGTGGATTGTCATCGACGTATTGAGTGCACGCTTCCTGGAAAGCCTTCGCTGCCTCGAGATCCGGATGTTCGCAATTGGGGATGATGTTCGCGCACCTGTTTAGCATCGCGGGTACGACATAACGCATATCCGCAGCATCCATGGATCCCAGCTGTTCAACGAAAGAAGACCGGGTAGTTGAGAGTTTCAGGACTGGTGCGTATGCGAACCCTCCGGTAGCCAGGGCGTGCATCCTATCGTCTTTCACTGCTGGCCTTGTTGAGGCCCCTTCCGGAGGTGGGTGCTGCAGGGACGCCAGGACGTTGAGGATCGCCGGGTGGTAGTTCTGCGAGGTGAATTCGCGGGGTTGCCGTTCCAGCGTGGTTCTGAAAGTGGACAGGGCCGGTGAGGCGGATTGCAGCACTTCCGGGCCTCCGATCAGTTCCAGCGTCTGCAGGATGTGGCTGAGAAGATGCGGATCACCGAAACTGGCCGATTCCGTGCACAATTCCAGACAATAATCCAGCGCTTCCTCGTCGCTCCAGTCGATGTCCCAGAAGTAATCGTTTCGAACCGCGATGGATTCGAATTGCAGCTCGCTGACACGCTCGGTCGTGCACCTTCTGTCCAGCACCGATGCTATGCGCTCGCTGGGTATGGCGCCAGTACGAAGAAAGAGATCTATGCTGTCGATGAATTCGTTATCGGGGTCGATGAGCAGAGTGCTGCAAGCGCTTCTGAATTGATCATGCTGCTTGATGCTGCCGGTCCGGTCGGGAGCGATCTTGGCCATCACCCCTTGCTGCCCCAATGCGTGAAGATTGGCGCCCATCATCAGTATGAATGATGCAAGGAATTCCCGAAGCGGCTTGCCTTGTGAATACTTCTTTTCGCCCAGCCAATCAATTTCCAGTGCGATCCGCCTGATCGCCCTGATATTGGTGATGCCGCAGCCAGTGATCAGGGGGGTAATCATCCCAGCCAGATGATGACCGGGAAGTGCGATGGCTGTGGACTCCTGCGGGGTTGGAGAGTAGAACAACTCCCGGTCAATTATCTTCTCGCGGATCTGCATCCACTTCGAGTGATCTGTCAGCCGCTCGCTGTTCATTATTAGGATGACTCGGCAAGCGCTGAGTTCCATCAGCTCGTCGACGAAGCCAGCGACTTCGTCGATATCCAGATCAGGATGCTTTCGTTCAAGGTCATCGAGAACGATCACCTTTCCGCGGACAGCGCTCCTGAAGGCGATCAACGCAAGATCATTGGCAATGGCCGCTCCGGAATAGAGCTTTTCAATGGCTGCACCATAGACATCGCGATCGGCTTTCGTTCTTCTCGCCAGCCAACCGCGGATCCCTCCCTGCTCAGCGTTGTCGAGCAGGGTCAGTTTCAGGTTGTTGATGCTCTTGACGCTGAAGAGCGAGGCAAATGCCGCTTCTCGCCTGTTCGCTTTGAGCGTCGAACGAACGCAGTGTGTCTTCCCTGTCCCCCATGGTCCCGACACAGACATCGCACGAACAGATTTGCTGAGCAGAGCCGCTCTCAATTGATCGGCCAACTGTGAATACGCCTCGGTGCTGATCAGTACGCTATCCACTTGGGCCTCCGTGCCGTCTGTCTGTCATTTGGCGATGGTTTGTAACGTCCAAGATTATCAGCATTTGTTGGGCCGGCTATGCTCGGTCATGCCCGCCTGCCATTGCGACAGACGGCGGGCTGGCCGACACTCAGGCTTTCCCGCAACGGAGTGCCCGCATGTTCAGTCACGTCACCGTCGGAACCAACGACATGGCGGCTTCCCGCCGCTTCTACGATGCCTTGTTCACTGCCATCGGCGGTCGCGCAGGCGTGTTCGATGACGAGGGCAAGCTGGTCTATATCAAGGATGGACGGATGTTCATGGTCATCCCGCCCATCGATGGCGAGGCGGCGTGCCACGCCAACGGCGGCACCATCGGCTTTGCGCTGGCAGACCCGCAGGCGGTGCATGCCTGGCAGGAAGCGGGGGTCGCCCACGGCGGTACCGCGGTGGAAGACCCGGCCGGCGTGCGGCACAAGGCCGGGCGCCAGTTGTACCTGGCATACCTGCGTGATCCCGACGGCAACAAGCTGTGCGCCGTGCATGTGATGGGGTGAATCGTCGGTGCCGGACGCGGCGTGTCGTAATCGGACCAAAGTGACAACGCCGCCCGGCACGCCCGCCGGTCTGCAGGCGCGCGCGTAGCACGGAACACCGGCCGTTCAAGCCTGCGCGGTGCCACGACTTCATCCTGTGTCCACTGCGATTCAGCCAGAATCCGGCGGCTTACTCTTTGATCGATCCGGAGATGGCTGCCCATGGAAGCACTGGAGCCTCAACATCAGCCGGTGCGAACCCTGCGGCCCGTCTTCGCCTTCGCGGCGATCGTTGTCGTTGCCTTCGCACTGTTCGTCAGCCTGTATCCGATCGGCGCCGGTCGCCTGCTGGTCAAGGCGCAGGACTGGGCCGCGCTCAA
>DATLHT010000382.1:0-4492 GCA_035539795.1 Burkholderiaceae bacterium | reverse complement strand
GTTAACCGCTTCCTATCCCCAGTGGCTTTCGGACGTGCGCGCGTTCTGGCGCCCAATCAAGCCGCCACGAGTTGTCCCGGCCGCCCTGCGGCACCACGTAGAACCTCTGGCAGGAAGGCACTCACGCGACGGCGCGCGGCTCCAGCCTTCGTCGGGTACTTGACCATGGAGGCCGAGTTCGGTTGGCGCGTGTCGTGCTCACTGGCGCTGCTGCACACTTTTGTGGTCTGCGACACCAAGCCGGCCTGACCCATCATGACATTTGACTTTGCAGAGGTGTTCACCGTCGCGACCCGACGTGTCGTGCCATTGGTACTTGCAAAGAAGCTGGCCTTCTCGTTTGATTGCTCGACGGCGACTGTTTCCATACACGGAACGCCTGCCGCCTTTCAAAGTGCATGCCATCGGATGTTCCTCGCGGTCGTGGCTATGTTGCAAACCGGCTTTGTGACGTTCAGTGCGACAGCTCAGGCCATTGGCAGCCGTATCAAGGTCACGGTACACGCTGGAGGCATCGGGGCAGTGAACGATGCCGCGGTAGAGACCGAGGCTCGATCGGGCCTCGACCTGCAGACAACTTCGGACTGCGGTGAGCTAAGGGCCCGTAGCTATTGGCAGGCTGTGGGAGGAGATATCCACCTGCATGCGATCCACGGCAAGGGTGTGCTGTTGACCTTGGAAGCGGAGACAGAAGGCACTTTAGTTGAATCGCCTCTCGAGCTGTCGGCAAATGGTGCACGCGTCTGGTTCATCAATGCCGGGGAGGTCATGGGGACAGCTTGGACCCGTAGGTTCCAGCGACTCGGATGGGCTATTTCACGGTTTGCCTCGTGTGAGGCGGCGGCTGCTCAACTTGCGGAGCAACCCCAGTCGGCAAGACCCTCCGTCGTTGTGGTGGTCGAATCCGGGACCCTGACAACGGACGGAACGTCAAGTCTTGTGGCCGCCTTGCCCAAGTGGACTCGGCTGGTCTACGCGGTGCCAGCAGGCTCAGCGTTCCTTCGGGAGGCGCACAGTGTCCCAGGCTACGAAGTGCGCCTCTTTCCATTCAGTCCGCACCAGCTGCATGACTTCACGTCTGATCTGGAAGACCGCGACACGCCGTCCGGCCGCACCCAGCCTACGCCACTGGAGTCAAGACACATGCCATCGGTCCTCCTCGTAGACGACTCCCCCGTCAACCTGATCGTTGGCCAGGCGATGCTCGAGGCGTTGGGCTATGCGGTGCGCACAGCGAGCAATGGCCGCGATGCAATCCAGTGCTGTCGGACCGGACCGCATCCGGACCTGGTCTTGATGGACGTCAACATGCCAGAGATGAACGGCATGGGGGCGACGGAACACGTTCGTACCTTGCAACGCCAGGGCACCATTCCCCCGTTTCCGATCGTCGGTTTCACAGCCGCCTGGACAGAGGACTTGCGCTTGAAATGCCTTGAGGTAGGCATGGATGAATGCCTGCCCAAGCCGTTGGAGTTGAGCGCCTTGGCGCCCCAACTCAGGCGCATGGTCACGATGGCCTGACGCAGATGGGGCTAACATCCACTTCGGTGCGCGGCGGCAGAAGTTTCCTACTGAGTGAGGGCCTTCCCACGCCGGATATTCCGGAGGAACAAGAAGGTGCCGTCGGGCCGTGAGGGCCCAAAGCACGAGCAGCCCGATTGGGGCTACCTCGCTAGCCCGGCGGCTACCAACTCCTGTTGGCGTCGAGCCAGCAGTCGTCCAACTGCCTCCAAGTCCACCCGGCTAGTAGCTAGGTTGCTGAATAGGGTGACGATCTCGTAGGCCAACAAGTCGGCCGATTTGCGCAGCAGCAGGTCAACAAGGTCGCCAGGCAAGGTGTACTTGCTGTTTCGAACCGCTGAGATAGTTTCCAGGATCGTCAGGTGCAGGCGGCTTTGGTCGTCCTCTCGATGTTCCGGGTTGGATTGAAGCGTGGGGACGACGATCTCCTCTATCAGCGCGATGTGCACGACCAGTGTGGAAACCAGGCGGTCGACCCGATCGCGTCGATCTTCCTCTCCGGCGTTGGCAACAGCGCGCATGGCAGTTTGCAGCGCGGCATGTTCCGCTCTAAGCCACCCGAGGGTGGCTACTGGTCCAGGCATCGGCGTGTTGGCATTCATGAAACCCACCCTCCAGTCTGTCGCAGCAATATCGCCATGGCGTCGCGGCTGGACTTGGTTGGGCAAAGGTGGTGCCGCCCCGTAGCACACAACTTGATCCAGATCCTCTTCCAGGGGTGCGCAAGCTGTCAGGGCGGTTGGAGCCGCCACGGACCTGAGTTGGGCGTTCGCGCAGTCACCGCGGTCTACACCGCGTCGCTTGCGGCCAGAACAAAGCGGGTTCATGTGCGTCATATCCTGTGGACCACGCCGTCAAAGCGCAACTTTTTCAGTATTGCCTCGAATGGGCGCCCTTGGTCGACGATTGGCCATCAATCTGGCTCTCAAGCGCCGAAGACTCCTTGGGTCACCTCAGCTGTCCCACCAGAAACTCGGTGGCCATGACGGTTCAAAAGCCGGCGGTGACGCCTCCAATCGGCGATACGCGTGTGCCGCGCACTGCGCTGATCGAGGCTGCCGCCATTCGGCATCAACACGCCGTCCGCCAGCTGAGCATCCGATATGCCGGCATTGTCTGCTCTGACCTGACTGACGACCTGAGCGCTGAACTGAAGCGAGTCTCCGGTCTGCCTGTGTTCGATACGAAGGCTCTGCTGACGCTCGAAAGGCCTTCGTTCGGGGCACGGCCCGACTTGTCGAACTAGACTTGGCTTGATTGGCGCGACGGCGGTATGCGCAGGTACTGGGATACGTCACAGACCTGCACACCGACCTTTTCAACTGTTCCAAGGACGGCGGCCTCGCTGGCATCGAGAACGAGCGCCCAGAACGACAGGTCCAAGGGATCGACAGTGTTGATGGCCAGGGTCGTCACGGCGTCCATCGCATGGTTCTCAACGGAATTGCCTGCAGGCTCCGCAGTCCAGACTCGTCGTTTGAACCGCCGACCACGCGGCACTGACCGCGCTGCCCGCAAGCGCGGTTTTGTTTCCGGCATCAACTTAGTTGGTCGTTGCTGCCAACGGCGAGGTTGAGCTGTTTTCACTTTCTGCCTGCCAGGAGAACGCGTCGCGAATGGCCCTACGAAGGGCCTCGTTGTCCCACGACTTGGTCAGATACCGATGGACGCCCCCCTTCTTGATGGCGTCAGCAACGTCGGCTTGCTCCGCATGCCCAGAAAGGAGCAACCGGGTGGTGTGTGGGTACAGCGCCTTCACCTGCCCAAGGAACTCCGTGCCGGAAGTCCGCGGCATCCGCTGGTCTGACAGGACCACTTGCACCGTGTGCTGCGCAAGGAGGGCCAGCCCCTCGCCAGCGCTACCGCCATCGAGGATCTGATAGCCGTCCTGACGCAGCAGTCGCTTCAACGCACTACGCACCATGAGTTCGTCATCGACGATCAGCAGGGTGGCTTGGGTCACGCAGTCCATCCAATTTGTCATCCGTGTGGCACTTCGTTCTTGGCGGGCCTCATGCGGCCGTCGCTTGCAACGCCGGGTTTGATGATGCGTCTGCTGCGTCCTGTTGCTCGCGACGCTTGTTCTGCTCGATAAGGTCGCGCACCAATGCAGCCTCGACGCTGGGCAATCGCTCGGCGCGCAAGCGGGTTTCTCGTTTGACTTCGCGCAGTCGCCATTCAATCTCGCGCAGGACGATGGTCACCTCGGAGTGCACATGCGGCTCCATGGCCGCCAAACAATCGCGCAGTTCCTTCGGCCCGTGGGTGTCGAGCCCTGTGCTCGAAAACGCCAGGCGAATGCGCTCGCAGCGTTCGATCACATGGGCCATCAGTTCCTTCAACGCTGAACTGCCCGATCTGATCCGCTCCTCGACGCCGGAGCGCATTTCGTGCAGCCGCTGCAGCGTCGCGTCAAGCCTCAGCACCATGGTCACCAGCTCGTCCACAGTGTGGACCGGCATCTGGTTCACCTCTGCGGTACCGGCGGCTGCCGCCACCTTGGTTGCCCCGGCGACCCGGTCGAGCAAGCGGCGGTTGAACTCGCCCGGGATCAGCTTGGTCGCTACCGAAGCGCGCTCGCCAGGGCTGCGCCCCGATTCGATTAGACCCATCAGCATCTCTGCCAGTGCCAATACCTGGCCCGGCATGGGCAATCGGGCGTCGCGCAGCCCATGTGGATAGCCGAAGCCGTCCAGGCGCTCGTGGTGGTACAGCACCGCTTGCGCCACCTGCGGCCCGGCACCGGGCATTTGACCAAGCACGCGTGCGCCGATGATCGGATGAGCAGCCATGTGCTTCCACTGCTCTGGCGCGAGCCGCGTGCCTGGCTGAAGGAATGTTGGATCGATGTACAACTCGCCCACGTCGTGCATCAGGCCGGCCACCATCAGAGTCTGAAGCCCGCGGCTGCCGCCCTCGGGAAGGTCGTGGAACATCGCGGCGGCGAGCAGACTGACGCCTACAGCAT
>DATLHT010000381.1:0-14322 GCA_035539795.1 Burkholderiaceae bacterium | reverse complement strand
GGCCTTCTCCATGGCCGTTGCTGCCGGTCGTGCCGCATGGCTGGCACAGCCGATGCCCGAACGCGAACTGGCGCAGGCCAGCACGCCGGTCGTGGGAATGCCGTTCTGGCATCAGGACAGCAACGTTTGACCCGAGGACGTGCATATGGATTTCCGTCAGGCGCTGCTCGAGCGGCATGGTGCATCCTTTGGCCGGGACACCGGCCGTGGGGACGCGGTTTGGCAGATCGCATCGGTGAATGTGCCGGCGGGAGAAGTCCGTTTCCGCCTGCCGGCGACGTCACAAGATGACAAGGCCGCCGTACTGCGCGAGGCCGTGCTGGTCACCACGCTGGATGCCACGCATTCGCTGCAGCGTATCGTCGATCATGTCGACGGCCCGTTCGGCGCATGGCGGTTCGTCACCGCAGCGGAGCCTCCCTTCGTCGCACAGCAAGCGCTTCTGTCCGACACCTGGCTCCACACCGTGCGAGCCTTGCTCGACATGGATTTCGAACCGCACGATGCCGTATGCCTCGCACGCGCCTGGAACGCGGGCGATACCACATGGCCAACACGGCTATCGCGTTTTCCGGCGGTCACGCTGCACTCCGCTCCGCTACCGGTCCCTGGCGCATTCCTGCCATGTCCCGAACACCTCGGCCTCTACGTCGTGGTGCCTGATGCCGCATGGATCGAACGACTCGTCCCGCTGGGCGTGCCCACGTTGCAGTTGCGCTTCAAGTCGGATGACCCAGCACAGGTCGCGGCACAGATTGCCCGGGCCGAGGAAGCCGTACGCGGCAGCCAATGCCGCCTGTTCATCAACGACCACTGGCAGGAAGCCATCCGCCAGCACCGCACGGCACTCGATACGCATGGCGTCAGTGGTATCTACGGCATCCACCTCGGGCAGGAAGATCTTGCCGACGCAGATATCTCGGCCATCTGCGCCGCTCGCCTGCGGCTTGGCGTGAGCACCCACGGCTTCGCCGAGATGCTGCGCGTGCTGCCGCTGCAACCGAGCTATCTGGCGTTGGGAGCGGTTTTCCCGACCACCACCAAGACGCTCAAGACTGCGCCGCAAGGGCTGGCGCGCCTGCAAGCCTATGTCGAGATGGTGCGCAGTGCATATCCGGAATTGCCGCTTGTCGCCATCGGTGGCATCGATGTGGGGAATGCGGAAGAGGTGCTGCGCACGGGTGTGGGGAATGTGGCGGTGGTGAGGGCGGTGACGGAGGCGGGGGATTTATCTGCTGCTGTCCGGCGGCTGCGGACATTGGCTGGCTGATTGTGGCGTTCTAGCTGGTCGGCTAGTGGATGACCGGCATGTGTCCTTCATTTTTCGGGTGATGACATGATCTCAATTTGTTTCAGGCAGCTATTGCTGCGCTGTGCCGGATGACTGAGCACATGCGAGGTAGAGGCTAATGAGTGCCTGTAGCCCACCGCACTACAACTCCAAACCTCAAAAATTGATGCTCCAATCCCGTCAACCGCAAACGATCCTCACATTTAACGTTGTGCTGACGGTCGCTAACCAAGCTTAACCATTCCGAGCAAAGTTCATTGCTATAAACGGCAGCAGACACGTCTGCGCCGGATGCGACATCGGGCGCGTTGGTTCCACGCTCACCGGTTACGCCATTATGCTCAATGCTCCTGCTCGTGCTGTACCTGCTGCCACCCCACAAATCAACGCTACGACGTCGATTCCTGCTCAAGCCGATCCTCTCAACAATGTTCGCGAAGCACTCAAGCTAATCGCCTCACTCCCTCGTAGCCGGCAAGATGCACCATGCCGGGAATGGATTCTGGATCAAGAAAGCCTGCCGCACTATGTCAAGGCCACACTGGGTCTGCCATACGAGAAAAGCAAGGTTGACCCGTATTTCAAGACCTATGCCAAGCGCCTCAACCCGCCATCTGAACCGAAAGCACTGCCCGAGACACTGCCACGCGACGCGACCCTCCTCACCGCCGGCCTCTATCTCGCCATGCATGCGGACAAGGCCTTCTTGAACGGTAAACTCAAAGCCGAGTCCTTCCTCACCTTCCTGGCTCACCACACCCAGCTGGCACCAGACGCACTGCGGAGCAGCGTACAAGCTGCCGACCTCGACACCATCGAACTGCAAGGCGTGGCCGCGCAAGGCGCACCGGTCGACTTCCTGCCCGGCCTGCAGGTGAAGCTGCCGCCCCCGCCCGGCATCGAACTCCCCGCAGCGGCTAAGCCAGAGCCTTCTACGCCCGGCCTTGCGACCTCATCTCTGTCCTCGATCCACTCCGCCGATCTGTCCGAACTGATCGACGCCGTCTCGCTATCGGAAGACCCCGAAGACGCACCGCTGCCCCCGGCCTCATCTTCCTCCATGGCCGACGCTGCTGGCGCCGACGCCTCCGAGGCTGCCCAGCCCACCGCAGCCACCCCGGACATCCCACACGCGATTCACACCCGGGTTCAAAAGTTTCAGCTCGAAGATGTCGAGAACTATATTCGGGGCGGTGGTCCTGTCGATGTGCGCGATCCACGTGGCCATACGTTGCTGCACTTTGCCTGCAACCGCAAGCCCGAATCCTCCGACCAAATCCGCGCCGAAAAGAAGATCTTCAAGCTGCTCCTGAAGGCAGGCGCCGCACCCGATGCTGTCAACCACGCCGGCGAAACCCCGATCGACTTTGCACACCAGGCGGGGCACTCCGAGATGGTTGTCGCCATGCTCGACAAGCTGGCGAGTCGGCTCGAAGAGCACCCGGAATCGCTTCCCAAGCACTCGCTTTGCTGGAACTTGCTGGCATACGTCTGCCAGTACGGCAACATCCGCCTGCTCGAGATGTTCCATCAGTCTGGTCTACCGCTGACCGGTTTCCACCCCACCCAGTCATGGCTGGCTCTCGAGCATGCGACCCGCTTCGGGCAGGCCGCCATCGTCAAAAAACTCCTGGAATGGGGCGCCGACCTGCTGCAATCCACGGGCAGCGACAACATTCTGTATCTCGCAGAATATCGCTCTGACCACGCCACCTGTACCCACCTGCTGGATGCCTTTCGTGCCCTACTCCAGAAACAGGGCCCCAGCCTCTATCAAACCAATCGCCCATTCTGCGAAGCCGCCATGCGGATCGCTTGCACACTGGGGCAAAGATCTCTCGTCACCGCGCTGCTGCAAAACAACATCGGGGTGGCACATACCGATACCAGCGGCCAGACCTGCTTGCACAACGCCAGCCGGGCGGGTGCACGCGACGTCGTCAAAGTACTACTGGATGCCAATGCCGATGCGTTCTGTGTAGACAACCGAGAGCAGCTTCCGCTGCATCTGGCCGCCCAGGAAGGGCACGCCAGGATCGTCAACATCCTGGCATCCCTGAATTACAACAAGGGGGTGCATGCGGTCGATATAGATGGCAATACGCCCCTGCACCTGGCCTGCCAGGTGGGCCATGTCGCAGCCATTGAAGCCTTGCTGGAAGCTCGTGCAGAGGTGGGATTGGCCAATACGCCAGGGCATACGCCCTTGCATCTGGCCGCGTTTCACCCAGACCCGGACGTACTCGCGGCATTGCTGGCCGAATCGCATCGCTACGAGGGGTGCCTCAATCTCCCGGATCGCAAAGGCAATACGCCCTTGCATATTGCCTGTGAACGCCACGGCCCAACCTGGAGCAAGGCGTTGATGCGGGCGGGCGCCGATCCGGACGCGGTCAATTCGAGCCATGACACGCCGATCGACATTGCCATCCAGCGGGAAACCATCCCCATCATCGACGAATTCCTCGAGCAGTTTCAGCACCAGTGGCCGGACCGGCTGGGACAAGTGCTGCGGGCCGCCTGTCGCCTTCAACAACCTGGGCTGATTGAGCATCTCCTGACGCACCCGTTCTTCAAGAAACGCGCCGCCGAGGAACGGCTGGACATGCGCGCCCAGATGCTGGCGAGCCGCGACGACCGTGGCATGACCGCCTTGCACATCGCCTGTACGCAAGGCCACACCGGCATCGTCAGCCAATTGCTCAAAGCCGGTGCTGACCGGCGCCTGCATAACCATGCCGGACAGACCCCCCTGATGCTGGCCAAAGAGCAAGGCTTCATGGAAATCGTCTCGCTCCTGTTCGCCCCGCGTCCCAAGCCCGAGCTCAAGCTGCATACCGCGGCCGCGGACGGCGATCGCGCCGCTGTCGAGGCTGCGGCGGCGCTACCGGATACGGATATCAACCAGCCAGATCCTGAGCACCACCTTACACCGTTGCGCTGGGCCAGTTTCTATGGTCGTGCCAAGATCGTCGATCTGCTGGTAGCACGCAGCGCAGATGTAGGTTGGATGGATGAGACCGGGCGCACTGCCCTGCATGATGCCGCTCTGAACGGCTCTGCAGATACCTGCAATACTTTGCTGGATAAGTTATCGCTCCAGCAAATCAACCATGCTGATCAGCAAGGGCTCACCCCCCTACATTGCGCGGCGCAGCGCGGACAACTCAGCGCCATACAAAGTCTCCTGCAACATGGGGCGGACCTCCACTGCGTGGACGCACAAGGCATGACGCCGCTGCATCATGCCGCCCGCAACGGCCATCTGGACGCCGTCAACCTGCTCCTGACCAGCGGGGCCAATCCGGACCATATCAACCTGACCGGCCGCACGGCATGCCGGCTGGCGCGCGAGCAGCGCTATCTCGAGCTGGCCACCCGCCTGCGGCAGGCCAGCCAGCTGCCCGGTCTGGAAGTCGAACTGTATGAAGCCAGCCAACGGGATGATCCTCAGAAAGTCAAAAAACTCATGCTGCTCGGCGCGGACCCCAACGCCCCGCACAAGAGCGACTGGCGGCCCCTGCATAGCAGCGCCTCGCACGGCCTGGTCCGGGTGACCAATGTCCTGCTGACCCTGGGTGCGGAAATCGATGTGCTAACCCGGCACAACAACACGCCCCTGCACAAGGCTAGTGAAAAAGGCTGGACGGACGTGATCAAGCTGCTGCTGGCCCACCGCGCCGATCCGAACCTGCTGGGCCGCTTCGGCGTCAGCAGGGGGCTGACGGCGCTCGACATGGCGCTGCGGGGCGAGCATTGGGACGCGGTAACGCTCCTGTGTGAGGCGATGGGCCGGACTGTGCCGGCACGGCCGGTGGGTTACATCGCGCTGCCGCAGGAAACTCCACGCGTTGACATCGCGCCGCCGGTGCTGCCACGGCGCACCGCTGGCAAAGAGCGTATCGAGCGTCCGCAAGCGCAGTACGCCGCACCGCCGACCGTGCGCATCCCGGAAGGGAAGCTGCGGGTGGAGCTGCCGGCTTCCACCGCAGCGGCCGGACCCGGCGTGTCCTCCAAACAGCAAGCCATCCAACAGCAGGTTGACCAGGCCATCGCCGCAGGCGATGTCACCGAGCTACACGCCGCCTTGCAACAAGCCAATGTGAATGCGCCCAACGCTCGCGGCGAAGCGGCGCTGCACCGTGTCGTGCAGCGCAATCAGGGAGACCTGCTGGAGGTGGTGTTGGAACAGCATCCGGATGTGAATGCTGTCGACCACGCTGGCGATGCTGCGCTGCATACCGCAGCCACCCAGGGGAACCGGAGTATCTTCCGTCGCCTGCTGCGTGCTGTGCCGCGCATCAATCTGCATGTTCGCGACCGGCATGGCAATACCCCGGGCCACCGGGCCAGCATGCACGGGCATACCGATCTGGTGCTGGACTGGCGCAAGGCTGGCGGAGAGATCGACCAGCGCAACGCGGCCGGCCAGACGGTCCAGGAAGCGGCCGTCGCCCAAGGGCACGCCTTCCTGGCCGCCCGGCTCGAACCGCAGGTAGAGCCATGGCAGCTCGACTGGCAAATCGACAATGCCCAGAAACTGGCCCAGCACCTGGATGCCACGCCAGCACTCGCCGCTCCGCCTGCCAACGGGCATACCTGGCTGCATGAAGCCAGCGCGACTGGTAAACCCAACATTCTGGACATGCTGCTGGCGCGCAAGACATTCCAGGTCGATGCCAGGACAGCCGACAAGCAGACGCCGCTGCATCTGGCGTGTGCGGCCGGTCAACTCAAGGCGATTCAGCAACTGGTAAAAGCCAAAGCAGATATCAATGCGCAGGACGATCAGGGCATGACACCGCTGATGCTGGCGTGCAAGTACCGGCATGCCACGGCGGTGGACGGACTGCTGCGGCACCGGAAATTGAAGATCGATATGCAGGACACGTCAGGGCGGACGGCGCTGCACTGGGCCGCCGAGGCCGGCGGGGAGCAGATTGTATGGGCGCTACTGCGTAAAGGCGCCAATGCGGCGATATGCGATACACGGCAGCAGTCGCCGCTCGATCTGGCGCAAGGGAACGATCACTTGCAGGTGGTGATACGGCTGCGATCGCATCTGGAGAAAGCACGGGTGGCTGCACAAATAAACTTGGCGACCGGGCAAGCGCTGCCGCCGGTCACTGTTGACAATCCTCAACAGCAGCACGGTGCGCTGGAGCGGGCGGTGGTGCAAGGGGACCTTGAGCAGGTGGTGGCGCTTCTGCGCGCGGGAGCCAGCCTCGAGCCGCTGGAGCGGGATGGGTATGCGGCATTGGCGGGGGCGATACTGAAGTTTAGGCGTGATAACCCCGCCAAGGTGCAACAGGAGCCGGCGCGCGCACAAGAGACAGAAAAAGCACTGAATCGTGCATGTGGGCAGGGCGATGTGCCAGAGATGATCGCTCTGCTCATGCATGGCGCGAACCTCACATTGCAAGATATATGGGTTGCCGCTCAAAAGGGCCATCTGGCCATCACACAGTTGGTGCTCTGCATCGAGCCTGCCTTGATCGATGCAAGGAATCAGTATGATGAGACCGCGCTGCATTTGGCGGCATCCGCAGGCCATGCGGATGTGGTGAAGATTCTACTGGACAGGCAAGTTTCGATCGATGCAAAGAGCCAGTATGATTGGGTCGCACTGCATTACGCGGCATACGCAGGTCATGCGGATGTGGTGAAGATTCTGCTGGACAGGCAAGCTTCGATCGATGCTAAGAATGAGATAGGTGAAACGGCACTACATTACGCGGTGCTGGTCAATGATGTGGATGTGGTGAAGATTCTGCTGGACAGGCAAACTTCGATCGATGCTAAGAATGAGATGGGCGAAACGGCACTACATTATGCGGCACGCCTCGGCCATACGGATGTAGTGAAGATTCTGCTGAACAGGCAAGCTTCGATCGATGCTAAGAATGAGATGGGTGAAACGGCACTACATTACGCGGTGCTAGCCGGTGACGTGGATGTGGTGAAGATTCTGCTGGATAGGCAAGCTTCGATCGATGCAACGACCAATTTAGGTTATACCGCACTGCATGAGGCGGCATCCGCAAGCCAAGCGAATATGGTGATGATTCTACTGGACAGGCAAGCGGCAATCGATGCAAAGGATATGGCGGGTCAAACCGCGCTGCATTACGCAGCATCCTCAGGTCATGCGGATGTGGTTGGGATTCTTCTGGAGAGAAAAGCCAAGGTTGATGCAAAGACTAAAAATGATGAGACCGCGCTGCACTATGCAGCATCTGCGGGTCATGCTGATGTGGTGAAGATTTTGCTGGATAATAATGCTGAGGTTAATTCCAGGAAAAAAAAGTCTGGTGTGAACGCTCTGCATCTAGCGGCGACCGGAGGGCATGCGGATGTGGTGAACGTTCTGCTGGACAAGTGGGCGACACTGGTCGAGACCCCGGATTGGGTTGGTGGTCACCGCGCGATTTACTACGCGATATCTGCGGGTCATGCGAATGTAGTGGAGATTCTACTGGATAGGAGACAGTTGATTAGTGAGTCCGGTTGGGAGGAGTTTCAGTCATTGCAGCTCGCGATATCTGCGGGTCATGCGAATGTAGTGGAGGTGTTGCTGAAAAGGGATCAAGACTTGATCAATAAAAAGACCTGGGATGGCAAGACTGCTCTTGATCTTGCGGAGGCCGGAGGCCATGCAAATATTGTGGAATTTTTGTTGAAGAAGCAACGCGAGTGGAGTAATGAACAAAAACAGAATGACCAAGATGCCGCTAAATCCTCTGTGCGCGAGGCCAGTAAGGCGGCTGTTTCCAAGAAAAGTGGCGTAGGTGAAAAGCCTAGCACGCACACCACAAGATCCACCAGTGATAGCGTTTCGGTGACAGTTCCAAAAGCACCACACGTAGCACATACGCGGTCTGAAGCGCATTCGAAGCAAGCTACTCACGCCATAACCGCATCAAGCCATGTCCCAAGTCTCGCACCCAAAAAACAGGTTGCCGTGAGTCCCGATACTTCATCGCCGGAAAGTGCATCCAAAGCAAAGGTCCGCGCGCGTGAGAAAGGGGGGGCAAAGAAAATGGCCTCAAGCACACAGCCGATCAGGGAGAAAAAACGCGATAAGGAATAAGAGAAAGGGCGCCGCCACGGTCTGAGCGCCGATCGTAGGAGTGCCGGTTTGGCATCCCGCTGATAGGTTGGGATGGGGGGCGCCACATGACATTCCAGCAAGTACTATCGGGCGGAAGCGGCAGTGAGCGTCCGTCAGTTTCGTTGGTATGTCAATACACGCGCGACTGCATTGCGCACGATGTATCACCTGTCCCCGTCAACCTCCTTGGCACTGTGGCCACATTGTCGGCATGGGATGCCGAACCGCACGATGCGGTATGTTTGGTTCGCTCCTAGCCTACTGCCAATGCCGCGTGGCCGCTACTCTGCGGCATTTTCTTGTGGTGACATTGATATCCCGCACCGTAGGGGGCTGGCGCGGCATATCTCGCTACTCATCATAGCCAGTCGGCAGCTTGAAGTTTTGATGGACCGCGCGGCCAGCATTTTGAATGCTGTGATCCAGATATTCCCCGCAGGCTTGCAAATAGAGATCTATCGCATGATTGATGCGGGTGAAGTTTGCGGGCGTGATTTCTTGCTTGTTAAAGATATCCGCGATGAAATCACGGGCGGCTTGTTGCAGGTCTTTGCGCTTGTCTGCAAGCTGGCCCGCCTCCGCCGATAGTTCCTGATGGAATTTCAGCAAAGGCTGGATTACTTCGGTTTTGATTGCATTTTCAGTTTGCGCGGTGATCCATTGCGCAACAGATTGCGAATTTCCTGTGGTTGGCTTTTGTGTAACCAGTTTATCCAGCTGATTGCCTGTCCACCATTTGGTTACGCCGATGTGTTTCAATCGTGACGGTAGAGCCTGCATGCGCTTCTCAATGTCCGAACTCATCGAACCGGTTGGAGCACGCTGCAGCTTCTGGCGGATCATCTGCTCGATGGCGTTCGCGACGACTGCTCCCATGGGATTTGCTTGCTCTATCCGCTGGATATTGCGATCCTGATTGATCCTCCTGGCACTGTGCCAAATTTTGTGCGTCGCCCGATGGTCAGCGTCCACGGCTTTCCTGGCCCGGGTCAATGCTGTTGGCCCCGCTTTCTCAAGCGCTTCCTTCTCTATTAAAAAACGATCTTCATTTTTACCTTTCAGTGCAATCCAAACGTTCTGCAGCGAAATGCCAAGCGCATGTGGCGTCAGTATTTCACCATCGAACAGAGGGACTCGCTGTACCGCGGTAGGGATCAAATCATTGAAGTAACGTTCGAGCGCGTCGCGGATCTCATTCAGCGGTTCATAGGCCGCCTTTTCGGTCAGCGCTCGCACGTCTTGCAGCAAAGCTTGCCGTTGTTTCCACATGCTCCTATCAATGCGCACCTGTGCTTCGTCAGTGCCTGGCTCATCTGCGTCCTCCTGGTTGTTCGCGGCGGAAAAAATCTTGTCGGGTGGGGCAAGCCGTTTGACTGCCGGCATCCAGTTGGGGCGGTTCTGGCGTAACTTGTCTAGTGTGGTTGGCTGAAAGTCGCAGTTATTATTACGAAGCCGGTCTTGACGCATCTGTTCCCACACACGGATCTGTTCGATCAACTGCTGTTTGAATTCGCCCGCCGCTTTGACATTCTGGGATGTGGGCTGTTTCAGCAGACGCGCGTGCTTATCGAAGGCGCGGGCGGATTTTCCTCGTCCAAGATTGAGCGCTGTATCGTCTGGCGAGATGCTCGTTTGTTGCCCGACAAGTACTGCATATTCCCGCAGCAATCCTTCTGCCAAAGCCTTGCCGTGCTTTCCAGTGATCAGTGTGGTGGCAGGCGAGGTCGCGCCAAGCTTGATTTTTTTCACCTTGTCGGCCGCGTTTCTGACTAGTGTCTGGGCGTCTCGGGGTCCCACTGATATTTGGGTCGGCTCAATGGAGCGATACGCAACAGCAGATGACCCATGGGGTGAGGGGTGAAGGTGCGCTGGGGAATGCTGCTGCTTTTTCTCCCGCCTTCCCTGCTCAAGCACATGTTGCAATCCCTTACGAAGGTTAGGTGTCACCGATGCAGAGGCAACCGATCCGTCCAAGTTTCCATCTTGTTTCTGTGACGCTTGGTCACGAGGCGCGTCATTTTTTTCTCGGCGGGACGCGGCGTTTTTTGTCAGCGCGACAACCTTTGCTTTCAAGGCTTGCGAGGCATCGCTGCCGGCCACACCAATTGAGCCCTTCGTGCGAGGGATATTTACCGTTGTCGCAAAGGACTGCTTTTCTACCCAATCTTCCCATTGCGCCAGATTGGCCCGTAGTACCCGCAACGCATCGTCGGCGTTGCGGGTGCGGGAGGGAGCCTTCAAGAAACCCAGCTTATCGGACTCAAACGCAGTGATTTCCTCCTTCAACATTGCCGTCACGTGATCGGCAATAGCTCGGCCTTGTGGGCGCTGAGTAAAGAAATCGCTTGCGCCATGCTTGAGTGCAACCTCAACAATTTCCCAGCGGCGCATCGAGATCAATTGGCCAAATAGCGCGGCGTTCCAAAGGGTTGATTTGTCCCGAACCTGATAGCTGTTTAGTAATTCTTCAAAAATTCTTTTGGATTCCGGCTTGTAAGCTGTTGCCGAATTGGCTGCACCCTTAATAACTTTCTTGGTGCGGGAAGCTAGCGTAAAGATGCAGTCCGAGATTTCCTGCTGTGCCTTACTGAGTTCAAGGTCGCTAACGCGCGACAAGGCAGCAGGATGCGATGCGGGCTTGTTCAATTCTGCAGGCAGTCGATGGACAGCGTTGCTGGGCTGGCCAGGCATGACTGCCGTCGGATCCTTGCGGTTCGAAGCCACCGGCTGTTGCCCGGATTTACTCTTCTTTGAAACAACAAAAGGCGCATTGAACAGATCGAAGAGCCTCTCTTTCAGGCCGTGAGAGAATGAGGCAAGCGGCGTTGGCATAGAGAACCTGACTACAAGCAAGGAACAACGATCATGAAATTGGTTTGATTGCTGTATTCAAATAAACAGTTTGGCGTTAACGACTATTGCCGAAACGTCCGGCGTGTTACCAGATTCGCGGGTAGTGATCGTGGCATGAGAGGTGAAACTCGAACCACTTTAGAGATATCTGGAGAAGTTTTAGGCCAACTTATTCTAGGCTCCGCTAGCCAGTATGTGTGTCAAGAAAAGTGTCTTGAGGTATAGCGGCGAATTCTCGTTATTCGCAGATGCGAATATCCTAGTCTTGTATGCGATTCAACTGCCTGAAGTGGATCATCCTGTTGTCGCAATCACCGTAACGCCCCATGATCCAGCGGCCCATTTCCCCGCCCCAACGACCACCGCGCCCCAGCCGCGATGGCCTGCGTCACGTAATCGATCCCCCCGCGCACCGCCTCCGTCAGGCTCAGCCCGCGCGCCAGATGCGCCGTGACGGCAGCCGCCAGCGTGCACCCGGTACCGTGTAGGTTGCGCGTGGCGATGCGCGGGTGGCGGATCACTTCGCGGGTGCCGTCGGCGCACAGCAGCAGGTCGCTGAGGATGGGCTGGTCGAGGTGGCCGCCCTTGAGCAGGACAGCCTGGCAGCCCAGTTGCAGCAGGGCTTCGGCGGCGGTGTCCATTTCGTCTTCGGCGCGGATCTCGCGGCCCAGCAGCCAGGAGGCTTCGATCAGGTTGGGGGTGACCAGCCGGGCGCGTGGGAACAGTTCGCGCACCATGGCGCGGGCGGTGTCGTGGCTGGAGAGCGTGGCGCCCGAGGTGGCGATCATCACGGGATCGACCACCAACTGGGTCAGGCCGCAGCGGTCGAGGGCGGCGGCGACGGCATGGACGATTTCCGGGCTGCCGAGCATGCCGGTCTTGGCGGCATCCACACCGAGGTCGCTGGCGACGGCGTCGATCTGGGCGCCGACGATCTCGGGGGGGATGGCGTGTACGCCGCTTACGCCAAGGGTGTTCTGCACGGTGATGGCGGTGATGGCTGTCATGCCGAAGCAGCCGAGCGCGGCGAAGGTCTTGAGATCGGCCTGGATGCCCGCACCGCCGCCGCTGTCGGAGCCGGCGATGGTGAGCGCGCGGGGTGGCGTCGAGGCGGTGGAGCGGGGCGAAACTGCGGCGGCGAGTGTAGCGGAAACCGGTGTGGCGTCTGTCATATCAATGGTCGGGCGGGTCGGGCCCGGAGGCGCGGTGGCTCAGGAGGCTCTGTGAGCCGCACAGCGGGCCGTCCGAGGGTGGCGGAGGCGGCCCGAAAGGCGGCGCGTCGGTGGCGGGTGCAACTTGGTCCCGCTCACGCTACAATACCGGCATTCCGAGGAGCGTTGCAACGGAGTGGTGCCTGATCCGCAAGGCTGCACCTTCCCGCCAGGCTCGGAAGTCTCTCAACCGCGCTCGCTGATCCGTGATGTCATGGTGGCGAGTGTGCGCGTCTCAAGCGTTTGTTTCCGCGTTCCCCCTCTGTGGCGATCACTTTCTCCGGAGTGAAAATGAACGCACCTGCCGACCTGAAAACCGATTACCTCGTGGCTGATATCAACCTTGCTGGCTGGGGCCGCAAGGAAATCGCCATCGCTGAAACCGAAATGCCGGGCCTGATGGCCATCCGCGATGAATATGCCGCCAGCCAGCCGCTGAAGGGCGCGCGTATCGCCGGTTCGCTGCACATGACGATCCAGACTGCCGTGCTGATCGAGACGCTCAAGGCGCTCGGCGCGGATGTGCGCTGGGCCTCGTGCAATATCTTCTCCACCCAGGACCATGCCGCCGCCGCGATTGCCGCTGCCGGCACGCCGGTGTTCGCCTTCAAGGGCGAGTCGCTGAAGGAGTACTGGGATTTCACGCACCGCATCTTCGACTGGGCGGACGGCGGCACCCCGAACATGATCCTTGACGACGGCGGCGACGCGACGCTGCTGCTGCACCTCGGCGCCCGCGCCGAGAAGGATGCGTCGGTCATCGCCAAGCCGGGCAGCGAGGAAGAAACCTTCCTGTTCGCCGCCATCAAAGAAAAGCTGGCCAAGGACCCGACCTGGTACAGCCGCAATCTCGACGCCATCCGCGGCGTGACGGAAGAAACCACTACCGGCGTGCACCGCCTGTACCAGATGGCGCAGAAGGGCGAGCTGCGTTTCCCGGCCATCAACGTGAACGATTCGGTCACCAAGAGCAAGTTCGACAACCTGTATGGCTGCCGCGAGTCGCTGGTCGACGGCATCAAGCGCGCCACCGACGTGATGATCGCCGGCAAGGTCGCGGTGATCTGCGGTTACGGCGATGTGGGCAAGGGCAGTGCGCAGGCCATGCGCGCCCTGTCGGCGCAGGTGTGGGTGACCGAGGTGGATCCGATCTGCGCACTGCAGGCCGCGATGGAAGGCTACCGCGTGGTGACCATGGACTACGCTGCCGACAAGGCTGACATCTTCGTGACCTGTACCGGCAACTACCATGTGATCACGCACGACCACATGGCCAAGATGAAGGACCAGGCCATCGTCTGCAATATCGGTCACTTCGACAACGAGATCGAAATCGCCGCACTGGAAAAATACCAGTGGGAAGAGATCAAGCCGCAGGTCGATCATGTGATCTTCCCCGACGGTAAGCGCATCATCATCCTGGCCAAGGGCCGCCTGGTGAACCTCGGTTGCGCCACGGGTCATCCGTCCTACGTGATGAGCAGCTCGTTCGCCAACCAGACGATCGCGCAGATCGAACTGTGGCAGGAACGCGATTCCGGCAAGTATCCGGTCGGCGTGTACGTGCTGCCGAAGCATCTCGACGAAAAGGTGGCGCGCCTGCAGCTGAAGAAGCTGAATGCGCAGCTGACGGAACTGACCGACCAGCAGGCCGCCTACATCGGCGTGTCGAAAGAAGGTCCGTACAAGGCTGACCACTACCGTTACTAAGCGCCTGGGCGGCGGTTTCAACATGATTCTGGTGCCGTTGCCTGGCCAGAAGCGTTTCGCTTCAGTTTGAAACCGCGCCCCTGGCGCAGTAGTTACTTGGTGGCCGGCCGGGCAGCCCGCCCGGCCGGCCATTGCAACCTGGAGGA
>DATLHT010000380.1:0-2963 GCA_035539795.1 Burkholderiaceae bacterium | reverse complement strand
GCGCGTGCGAAGGCCTCGCCCAGCAGCGGCCCGGCCTTGATCGCCTGCACTTCCGTGAACAGTGCCTGCAACGCCGCTACGGGTCGAGCAACGGGCGCTGCGACCGCCTGGTGGATCACGGTGAAGCGATCTGCCAGCACGCGATGGCCGGGGTGTGCCTGTGCCCAGGCCTGCAGGGGTTGGCGTACGCCGGCCGCTGCATCCAGCCGCTGCTGGTCGAACAGGGTGATGGCGGCGGCCGAGGTGTCGGCACGTTCAATCGTTGCCTGACGCAGCTCGCGGCCGAGGAACAGATCGTAGGCGGCGCCGCGCCCCACCGCGATGCGCAGCCCGCTGCGATCAAGGTCTGCCACCCGTCGTGCCGAACTGTCATCGCGCACCAGATAGGTGCCTTCGATCTCCACATAGGGCGCGCTGAAGGCAATGCGGTCGGCGCGCGCCGGGTCCACTGCCAGGAAGGCCAGGTCCCACGCATCGTCGCTCGCCGCTGCCACCACCGATGCGGCCGAGTCGTGGCAACTGAAGCGGGGCTGCACACCCAGCCGCTGTGCCAGCGCGGTGGCCAGTTCCACCGATGGCCCGCGTGGTGCATCGGCGTCGCCCTGGGCCAGCACCGGGTTGCCGAGGTTGATGGCAACACGCAGGTAGCCGAGCGGGGCCAACGCATGACGGTGATCGGCCAGGGACATGGTGGACTCCGTTACGGCGGGCGGTCCAGCATGCCATCGGGCCTGTGCCTTCGACGTTGATGCAATCCATCTCACGTCAAGAATCTCCACATTCTTGCCGATATCCTGCACACCAATGCAAGGAGAATGACCGATCATGGAAAAATTGGTGTCTTCAGCCAACGCCTACTTCGAACTTGTGGAGAATGTTCCCTACCGGGATCTGTTCCGTAGTGGTGCGGTGCGAGTTCTATTTGCAATCGCGGCTGCACTCTTCCTTAGCACGGCTGGCTATCTATATCTGAAGATCGCCAAGCAGCAAGAGGGTGCCTTCGATTGGCTGTTCTTCGTGACCCTGTCGCTGGAACTGGCCATGGTGGTGGCATTCCGATATGCCAACGAAGCTAGGAATCGGATGCGGATGCAACGTATCGGCAATCGATTCAATGCCAGTTTCCGCAATTTGCAGCAGGCAAGGCGTGCGGCCCTGCGGCACTTCTTTGGAAGGAATGAATCGCAGTACCTTGCCTTCAGCAAGGAAATTGCCGATGCCATTGCGTTGCAGGAGAGCTTGAGGGAAGGCAAGGAGCTTGACGCGATCCGGATGCTGAGATTGATCTACGATCCAGATTCAAAGCCAAGGATCTATGCCTTGCTGCTGGTAATTGTGTCCGGAGTAACAGCCATGTCAATCAAGTCGGGAGCCGATATAGAGGCGCTGTTCGCGCTCATTCCGCAAAGCGCTGGAAAAGGCTTCGCAGAACTGATCACCTGGGCACTGGTACTCGGTTTGCTGCTGTTCGCAACCTACTTGTTGCGGGTACTTGTAGCACTTGCGCTTCGCTCGCTTGTCATGCGTCTTGAAAGGAAGACAAACGGTGAGCTTGCTATTCGCTGTGTGCAGCGAGATCTGCTCCGCTATCACCGGTTCATTGTGCTCGGCAAAGATGTGTGCCACACACCGATGATAGCCTCCGTGGCCAATAAAGTTGACTTCTGCAAGGGAGAACGGCGGGTCCAGGCTTAGCCGCGTCCTATGAACGTTCCGTGGAAGCCCAGTGGCACCGCGTAGGGCAACCATGCCTGCACTACAGGGCCGTCCTGCACATGCCGTGCATCGAGGACGGCGATGCCGCTGCGCGCGTTCACCGGGTCCAGCAGGGTGCCTACCAGCCAGCCGTCATCGGCATCGCGGCTGCCCGGTCGCGGCACGAATACATGTTCCTCGGCCAGGATGTCGGTGCCGTAGCGCCAGACCTGGCGGCGACCACGGTCGACATCGAAAGCCGCGACCGCGTTGAAGTACGGCGCCGTTGCCGGACCATCAACCGTCGGTGCATACAGGCGTGCACCGCGGTTGCCCGCCGTACGTGGATCGAACAGCGGAAACTCGATCGTGCTGATGCCGGTGTCCTGCCAGTGCGCTTTGCCACGGCGCATGTCCAGATGCAGTTCGACCAGCGAGGTACGTCCGTTGCTGGCATGTGCACCATCGCCGGCCATCGCCTCCTTCATCGGTGAGCGTGCTTCATCCATGTCATCGCGGCGCACGGCGCGCAGCACGATGCCATCTCCGCGCTGGTAGGCATCGCCAAAGTGATAGATCGCCGCGAAGGGAGCTTCGAACCACTGCGCCTTGTCTGGAGCATCCTTGGCTACCACGGCGATGCGTGCCGCCCGCTGCGGAGCGAACTGCATGCGCTCGAAGAAGCTGCCACCAGCCGCGTTGAAATCGAACGGCGCCAGCACGAACACCAGATGCTGATCAGTCATCGCAAACGCATGCAGATAGCCGCGCTCGGGGGTCGGGATCACGTTGGCGCTGCGCAGCTGGCCATCCCTGCCGATATGCCACACCAGCAGGCCGGCGCCGCCGAGCAGGCTGATCGAGCCGAAGTTCCAGAGGCTGCCATCGTGGTCCACCAGTGGATGTGCCGAGAAGGGCAGCGCCGCCAGATCCGGCCGCCACGTGACCGGGCCGAGAGTATCGAGCGTATCCGGGTGTACCTCGAATGCCGAGCCTGATTCGCACAGTGCGAACAGGCGGCCGTTGATGCCGATGACCGACGTATTGGCGACGTTGGCATCATCGTTGTTGCGCACCGCCTGAGCGTTGGGAACGCTGGTGCCGGCGGCCGGATACAGGAAGCGGCCGGCCTTCTGTTCGCGGGTGAACTTGGGCGTGGCGACCATGCGCGCGCGATGGGTCAGGGTGCCGTCACCGTTGAAGTGCCAGCCATGGACCATGCCGTCACCATCGAACCAGTGGTCGTAGCGCAGGCCGTTGCGTTCGCT
>DATLHT010000379.1:0-3248 GCA_035539795.1 Burkholderiaceae bacterium | reverse complement strand
CTGTATCTAATTGCCGGATCGAGCGCCGGCAGCCCTCAGGCACACCAGCCACCCTCACCCCGCCAACGCCAGCTCCACCGCAGCCTCGGCGTGCAGCCTGACCACGTCGAAGGCCGGCATCGGGTAGGCGTCCGTGGCGAGCAGCAGCGGCAGTTCGGTACAGACGACGACGGCTTGCGCGCCGCGCGCGCCGAGATCGGCCGCGAGCCGCAGCAGGACATCGGCCGACTCCGGCTTCACCACGCCGAGCGTCAGCTCGTCGATGATGATCCGGTGCAATGCCGTGCGCTGCTCTTCCGGTGTATTCAGCGCCGAAACGCCTCATCTTGCCAGTCAGGGTCACATCTGGTTTCCTACGGCAAAGACCAAACGGAAGAGCAATGTCAGATCAACTCGTTGTCCATCACATTCCGGTCTGCCCATTTTCCCAGCGTTTGGAAATTCTTCTGGAGTTGAAGGGGAAGCGAGATGCCGTGCGCTTCTCTATTGTTGACATCACCACGCCGCGCGACCCGGATCTCTTGAAGCTGTCGCGTGGTTCGACGGCACTGCCGATCATGCAGACACGGAAGGGCGTGATCAAGGAAAGCCTTGCCATCCTGCGCTTCCTGGACGAACTGTTTCCTGAAGCGCCAGTGGCGCGTTCCGACCCGTATGAACGAGCGGTCGAATCCATGCTGATTGCCATGGAGGGCGAGTTCACTGCGGCCGGATACCGCTTTGTCATGAATCAGGACCGTGACCGGCGGGACGCTTGTCGCGAGGTGATGACCGCCCAATATCGCCGGCTCAACGATTTCCTGGACTGGCAAAATCCGGCCGGCACATTCCTGTTCGACCGGTTCGGTCTGGCAGAAGCAGTCTTCACACCGCTATTCATGCGCTTCTGGTTTCTCGACTACTATGAGGATTTCGATATTGTCGGACCGGATTTGCAACGCGTCCGGCGCTGGCGGGATGCATGCCTTGAACACCCCGCAGGTCAGCAGGTCTCGAAGGAAGAGATCGTCAAACTCTACTACGACTACGCCATGGGCGCTGGGAACGGAGCGCTCCTGCCCGGTCGTGAGGTTTCCAGCTTCGCGTTCGCTCCTCATTGGCAGGATCGACCATGGCCGCCGCGCAGGAAGTATGCCGGCACCGCATCTGACGCAGAGCTTGGACTAGCTGGTTAGGCAAGACGGCCCGCGCCCCGGCCATCCCTAGGGACTGGCCGCTGAGCAGGAAAGTTGGTCAAGACCAGCGATTGCCGCGGCCAGCTCCCGGAGACACACCGCAACCATGCCGGTTGCAGGCTGAACCCTCACCCCGCCAACGCCAGCTCCACCGCAGCCTCGGCGTGCAGCCTGACCACGTCGAAGGCCGGCATCGGATAGGCATCCATGGCGAGCAGCAGCGGCAGTTCGGTGCAGGCGACGACAGCGGCTTCGGCGCCGCGCGCGCCGAGATCGGCCGCGAGCCGCAGCAGCACAGCTGCCGACTCCGGCTTCACCACGCCGAGCGTCAGCTCGTCGATGATGATCCGGTGGAGTGCCGTGCGCTGTTCCTCCGGCGGCACGATCACCTCGATGCCGAAATGCTGCCGCAGCCGCTCGGCGAAGAAGCTCAGCTCCATGGTGTAGCGCGTGCCAAGCAGCCCGACGCGCTTGATGCCAGCGGCGCGGATCGCCTCGCCGGTCGGGTCAGCAATGTGCAGCAGCGGAATGCCGATCCTTTCCGCCACCTGGTCGGCTACGGTGTGGGCCGTGACCGCTGTCAGCATGGCGAAGGCCGCACCAGCCCTTTCCAGGCTGCGCGCCGCCTCGGAAATCACCGCCGCGATCCGCGTCCAGTCGCCTTCGGCGGCCAGTCGGTTGAGTTCGTCGAAATCGAGCGTGAACATCAGCGAACGCGCATTGTGATGCCCGCCCATCCTGGCATGCGCCGCCTGATTGATCAGCCGATAGTAGAGCGCGCTGGACTCCCAGCTCATGCCACCCAAAAGTCCGATCAGCTTGGTCTGGTCAACAGTCACGATTGCTCCCCCTCTCGGCCGCGTTGACAGCCCTCAATGCTAGGTCGGAACGATCGGGCTGTTATGCAAGGTCAGGTCATGCGAGTTCGACCACCCTTGCTGGCGGGTAAATCCCGCAATCGTGACAGAGAGACAAAAAGACCAAAAATATGGCCCCGCCGCTCCCAGGAGCGCACGGGGCCTGTTATCGGGTTATACCCTTGCCTGCCGGGAATGGTTTACCGGCTTTGCTCTCTCGGATGCTTCGTGGCTTACCGCCAACGATCCGACCATGGTCTCAAATTGTCGGGGGGAACAACAGGTCGGGGTTTGCGTGAGGCTTTTCGCTAGGGGAAAGCCAGGCACCTGCGCCTGCTGTGGTTCCGTCGTGTTAGCGGAACCCTTTGGGACTGTCCGGTGGAGTCATGCTCTGCTCCTACGTCAGTTGCGCCATGTGTTCGCCCGCTGCTCAACTCGCGTGTCTGCGGCGTCTCGCAGACCGACCGTAGCATGGTGAGGAGCCCTCAAGGAGGCTCGGCCTCAGGCGACCCGGGCACTGTGCATCCCTGATTCCCCCACGTCAACCACAACATTGTTAGTCGGGAAAAATGTGATCGAAGCCCGGTTCTGCGGCCCCGGATTCGCGTGACGCTCCTGCCATAACGTTGTCAGGAGCCCGTTCGGCCTTTGTTCTTTCCCCTTGCCCCTGCGCGCCAAAGGCGCTTAAACGCATTTGGTTGCCGCACCTCTCGACCGGGCGGCTAAAATACCTACATGAGGGGATGGCCGGGTTCACCCGCCACTCCACGCAATTCCAGATTTGAGGCGGCGGCGCGGCAATGGCCGATCACAAGTACATTTCCATTCGCGGTGCGCGCGAACACAATCTCAAGAACGTCGATCTCGACCTGCCGCGCGACAAGCTGATTGTCATGACCGGCCTGTCGGGCTCAGGCAAATCCTCGCTTGCCTTCGACACCATCTATGCCGAGGGCCAGCGTCGTTATGTCGAGAGCCTGTCGGCCTATGCCCGCCAGTTCCTCGAGATGATGCAGAAGCCCGATGTCGACCAGATCGACGGCCTGTCGCCGGCTATCTCGATCGAGCAGAAGACGACGTCGCGCAATCCTCGCTCGACAGTCGGCACGGTCACCGAGATCTACGACTACCTGCGCCTGCTGTACGCGCGCGCCGGCACGCCGCACTGCCCCAACTGCGGGCGCGCGCGTACAGCAGGCGCAGGTAGTCGTAGATC
>DATLHT010000378.1:0-9204 GCA_035539795.1 Burkholderiaceae bacterium | reverse complement strand
GCCTACTGCTTATTCAGGCTGACGGTCCTGCTGTGCATCCTGCTGCTGTTGCTGCTGGCTGGCATCGCTGCTACCGCCCGGCTGCGCTGCCGGCGCACCTTCTTCCGGCGCCTGCGGGGTCAGGCCACCGCCCTCTTCCGCCACGGCTGCCTTGATCGACAGGCGCAGACGGCCTTTCTCGTCGGCCTGGATCAGCTTGACGCGCACCTGCTGGCCTTCCTTCAGCCAGTCCTTGATGTCCTTGACGCGTTCGTTGACGATCTCGGAGATATGCAGCAAGCCATCCTTGCCCGGCAGGATGTTGACGATGGCGCCGAAGTCCAGCAGCTTGAGCACGGTACCGCCATAGATCTTGCCGACTTCGGCCTCGGCCGTGATGCCTTCGATGCGGCGCTTGGCTTCTTCCATCCCTTCGGCCGAGGTCGAGGCGATGGTGATGGTGCCGTCTTCCTGGATATCGATCGACGTGCCGGTTTCCTTGGTCAGGGCCTGGATGGTCGAACCACCCTTGCCGATCACCTCACGGATCTTGTCCGGATGGATCTTCATGGTGATCATGCGCGGCGCATGCGCCGACAGGCCGACTTCCACGCCTTCCATGGCCGCCGCCATCTTGCCGAGGATATGCAGGCGGCCTTCCTTGGCCTGGGCCAGCGCGACCTGCATGATTTCCTTGGTGATGCCCTGGACCTTGATGTCCATCTGCAGCGCGGTGATACCGTCAGCGGTACCGGCCACCTTGAAGTCCATGTCGCCGAGGTGGTCTTCGTCGCCCAGGATGTCGGTCAGCACGGCGAACTTGTTGCCGTCCAGGATCAGGCCCATGGCCACGCCTGCGACGTGCGCCTTGAGCGGCACGCCGGCGTCGATCATCGACAGGCAGCCACCGCACACCGAAGCCATCGACGACGAACCATTCGATTCGGTGATCTCCGACACGACACGCACGGTGTAGGCGAATTCTTCCGGCGTCGGCAGCACGGGCGCGAGCGCGCGCTTGGCGAGGCGGCCGTGACCGATTTCGCGGCGCTTCGGCGAACCGACGCGGCCGGTTTCGCCGGTGGCGAACGGAGGCATGTTGTAGTGGAGCATGAAGCGGTCGCGGTACTCGCCCGAGAGCGCATCAATGATCTGTTCGTCGCGGCCCGTGCCGAGCGTGGCGACGACCAGCGCCTGCGTTTCACCACGCGTGAACAGCGCGGAACCGTGGGCACGCGGCAGCACGCCGTTGCGGATTTCGATCGGACGCACGGTACGTGTGTCGCGGCCATCGATACGCGGCTCGCCCGACAGGATCTGGCCACGCACGATCTTGGCTTCCAGATCGAAGATCATGTTGCCGACGTCGACTTCGGTGGCTTCGATACCGGCTTCCGCCAGCTTCTCCATCACGGCCGGCGCCACCAGCTTCAGCTTCTGGCTGCGGGCCTGCTTCTCGCGGAGCTGATAGGCTTCGCGCAGTTGCGGCTCGGCCACTTCGGCGACCTTGGCCAGCAGGGTCTCGTTCTTGGCCGCAGGCGCCCAGTCCCACTCCGGCTTGCCGCCTTCACGCACCAGGTCGTGAATCGCATTGATGGCGGTCTGCATCTGCTCGTGGCCAAAGACCACGGCGCCCAGCATGATTTCTTCCGACAGCTGCTGCGCTTCCGATTCCACCATCAGCACGGCGGCTTCGGTACCGGCAACGACCAGGTCGAGTTCCGACGTGGCTTGCTGCGTGCGCGTCGGGTTCAGCAGGTACTCACCATCCTTGTAGCCGACACGGGCAGCGCCCACCGGGCCATTGAACGGCAGGCCGGACACGGCCAGCGCAGCCGATGCGCCGATCAGCGCGGGGATGTCGGCCGGCACGTCAGGGTTCAGCGACACGACGTGGATCACGACCTGGACTTCGTTGTAGAAGCCTTCCGGGAACAGCGGGCGCAGCGGACGGTCGATCAGGCGCGAGGTCAGCGTTTCGAGCTCGGACGGGCGGCCTTCACGCTTGAAGAAGCCACCGGGGATCTTGCCGGCAGCGTAGGTCTTTTCGAGATAGTCGACCGTCAGCGGGAAAAAATCCTGGCCCGGTTTGGCTTTCTTGGCGCCCACAACGGTCGCCAGCACCACGGTTTCATCGACATTCACCAGCACGGCACCACTGGCCTGGCGGGCGATCTCGCCCGTTTCCATGCGGACGGTATGACCGCCCCACTGGAATTCCTTCACGATTTTCTGGAACATTTATTCTCTCCTTCATACGCGTCCGCGCACTCAGCCGCGGACATGCTGCCGGTACTGGTCAGGCGCAGTCGCAGAGAAGTGTTATGCCATTCCACGGACACGCCCCGCACTGCTGGGACATGCCTGTGGAATGACACAAAGCTCTGGTTCCTTGCCGGACCCCGGTCGTACAACCTGGTACTGCACTTCCCGCGATACCGGTTGCGTGAACGCAAGGCGATACCGTGGAAAACTTTGCTCGCGGCGGGCCACCTCGTCAGCGGCCGGCCGCAAAAAACAAAATGCCTGCTTCAGCGCACCGAGGCAGGCATTTGCGCATCATGACGATGCGTATTCTGTTCCTGACGCAAATCGCGCCATGATTACTTGCGCAGACCGAGGACTTCGATCAGGGCACGATAGCGGTCGGCATCCTTGCCTTTGAGGTAGTCAAGCAGGCGACGACGACGGCTGACCATCTTCAGCAGGCCACGACGGCTGTGGTGGTCCTTCATGTTGGCCTTGAAGTGCGGCGTCAGTTCGTTGATGCGGGCGGTCAGCAGTGCGACCTGGACTTCCGGGCTGCCGGTATCGTTGGCGGCGCGGGCGTGTTGCTTGACGATGTCTTGCTTGTTGATGTTGGCGAATGCCATGATGCACCTTTCTTCACTTGCGAACGCTGCAGCCTGTGAGAACCGCTGGCGTCGTGTTGGACAAAAATGGGGAAATCCCCGGTTTACCGCCGCGGCCGTCCGGATAATTCCAGCAGGTACGCATTCGGCAAGGGGTGGAGTATAACTGAAACACAAACCGGCCGCCAGCCTGCCGATTCCTGCCTGTTCCGGCATCCGCTGCCGGTCATCAGGGACCGGACAGGCGGAACCCGCGCTATCAGAGGTTTACGATGCGACATTCTCGAATGAGACTAAAAACCCACTTTTTGCGGTATCGCCGCCCTGCTGTGGTCGCTGCGCTCGCCCTGAGCCTGGCGGGCTGCGCCTGGATGGTGCCGCGCGAAGAACGTGCCCAGACCCTGCTCGGCGGGACGGAAGCCGATGTGCGGGCCGCCCAGGGCTCGCCAGCAGAAATCTACCGGCTCAAGAACGGGAATACGCGGTGGCTATACCCCACCCAGCCGTTCGGCCAGTTCACCTATGCTGCCGAATTCGACAGCCACGGCAAGCTGATCTCGTTCCGCCAGGTGCTGCGTACACTGGAGTTTGCGCGCGCGCAAATCGGCAAATGGACGCGCCAGGATGTACTGGAGCAATTCGGCAGGCCGCTGGAGACCGCCTACTTTCCGCTGATGCAGCGCGAAACCTGGAGTTACCGGTTCAAGCATGAGGACGTATGGCCGTCGCTCTATCACTTCTACTTCGATCCGACTGGAGTCCTGCGGCTGACGCAGGTGAGTCCCGATCCGATGTATGAGCCGCGCGAGCGTCCGGGCTGGTAACCCGGACGCCAATCGACGCGCCTGGCTTTCGATTGTGTCGCCGCCAGGCAAACGGCTGCGCGCCAGATCACGCGCAGCCGCACTCTTACGAGATCAGATCTGCGGGTTGAGCTTCTCGCTCGACTTGTCGTGCAGCTTGTTCAGCGCCGCGAGATATGCCTTGGCCGAGGCCGCGACGATATCGGGATCCGTGCCCACGCCATTGACGATGCGGCCGGACTTGGACAGGCGCACCGTCACTTCACCCTGCGCCTGCGTGCCGGTGGTAATCGCGTTGACCGAGTACAGCAGTTGCTCGGCGCCGCTGGCGACCTTGCTTTCGATGGCGTTCAGCGTGGCATCCACCGGACCGTTACCTTCCGCCTCCGCAGACACTTCCTTTCCATCGCACTGGAACACCACGCGCGCCCGCGGACGGGTGCCGGTCTCGGACTGCTGGGCCAGCGACACGAAGCGGAAGTGGTCGTTGGCGGTATGCGATTCATCCGAAACGATCGCGATGATGTCTTCATCGAAGATCTC
The DNA here is from genome assembly GCA_035539795.1 of Burkholderiaceae bacterium. Lineage (GTDB taxonomy): Bacteria > Pseudomonadota > Gammaproteobacteria > Burkholderiales > Burkholderiaceae > Imbroritus. The sequence continues at coordinate 5,027 of DATLHT010000378.1, read as the reverse complement.
GGCCTTCTGGTCAGCCAGTTCCTTGAAGCGCACGAAGGCGGCCTGCACCTCGGCATCGCTTTCGAGTTCGATACCGAGTTCCTGCAAACGCTGCTTGAAGGCGTTGCGGCCAGAGAGTTTGCCGAGCACGATCTTGTTGGCGGTCCAGCCCACATCTTCGGCGCGCATGATTTCATAGGTATCGCGCGCCTTCAGCACGCCATCCTGGTGGATACCCGAGGCATGTGCAAAGGCATTGGCACCGACCACTGCCTTGTTCGGCTGCACCACGAAGCCGGTGATCTGCGACACGAGCTTGGACGCCGGCACGATCTGCGAGGTGTCCACACCCACGTCCACGCCGAAATAGTCACGGCGCGTACGGAGTGCCATCACCACTTCCTCGAGGCTGGTGTTGCCGGCACGCTCGCCGAGCCCGTTGATCGTGCACTCGATCTGGCGGGCGCCCGCCTGCTTGACGGCAGTCAGCGAGTTCGCCACGGCCATGCCGAGGTCGTTGTGGCAGTGCACCGACCAGATGGCCTTGTCCGAGTTGGGGATCCGCTCGCGCACCGAGCGGATCATCGCAGCGTAGCCTTCCGGCACAGCGTAACCGACGGTATCGGGAAGGTTGATCGTGGTTGCGCCTTCAGCGATTACCGCCTCGAGCACACGGCAGAGGAAGTCGGGATCGGAGCGGCTGCCGTCTTCCGGCGAGAACTCGATATCGTTGGTGAAGTTGCGCGCAAAACGGACTGCAAGACGAGCCTGCTCGTACACCTGGTCCGGCGTCATGCGCAGCTTCTTCTCCATGTGCAGCGCCGAGGTGGCGATGAAGGTATGGATGCGAAAGGCATTGGCCGGCTTCAGCGCTTCGGCGGCACGGGCAATATCCTTGTCATTGGCGCGCGCCAGCGAACAGATGGTGGAATCCTTGACGGTCTGGGCGATTGCCTGGATCGCTTCGAAATCGCCGTTCGAGCTGGCGGCAAAGCCGGCTTCGATGACATCGACCTTCAGGCGCTCGAGCTGCTTGGCGATGCGGATCTTTTCTTCCCGCGTCATGGAAGCGCCCGGCGACTGCTCGCCATCGCGCAATGTCGTATCGAAAATGATGACTCTGTCGCTCATGTGAAGGCCTTTCGTGTGGTCGTTACTGCATTTATGTTGAACGGAGTGAAGATCCGGACGCATTCACACCGACTGACAAATACAAAACGCCCCGGCGTGCGTGAATGCAGGCCGGGGCGTCGAAATTCCGTGTTACCGCGTTACTGGTCTCGTCTCAGCACGCGCGCGTCCCGTCCTGGTGCCTTAGTAGGCCACCAAGCGAAATCAGCGCTAGCGAGAGAATCGAAATATTCAGCAACATGAAATCACTATAACGGAGATGCTGCATGCGCGCAACTACGATAGATGTTGCGCGCACGCATCATTCGTTCGGGTTCAAGGATCTCGGGCCGCTTAGGATTTCGGCGGAATCCGCAGCTTCTGGCCCGGGTAGATCTTGTCCGGATGCGTCAGCATTGGACGATTGGCCTCAAAAATACCCTGGTAGAGATTGGCATTGCCGTAGAACTTCTTCGAGATGGCGGAGAGGGTATCGCCCTTCTCTACCGTGTGCCACTGCGAGCCGGGTGCCTCGGTGCGCACGCTCATCTTGTCTTCCACCTGCTCGACGCCAGCGACATTGCCGCAACACAGGATGATCTTTTCCCGCGTAGCCTGATCGGGCGCTACGCCGAACACCGTGACCAATCCCTTGGAGGCATCGACCTGCACTGACAGGCCCGTGGCTTCAAGCGACATCGAGGCAATGTATTTCTCGATGGCTTCCCCGGCAGCACGGTTGGCCGCTTCAGTCGTAGCAGGATCTGCTGTCGGTGCGGCAGGTGCAGCCTGAGCCTTGCCAAACAGTTTTTCACCGGCGTCCTTGATGAATCCGAGAATGCTCATGATCAACTTCCTCCATGGTGAAGCAACGAAGCGTCCGCACCGGATGCGCGAACTGGCTCGTCAAGCCGTCATCTCTGGGTGTTGTCCGTTCCGGCAGAATCGCTGTCCGCAGCCGCCGCCGGCGCGCGCTTGAACAGGCTCGGCTTGCCCTTCATCATGCGCCAGCCGGACAAGGCATACCCCGACAGTGCGTACACGACAAATACGCCAAACAGCGCGACCGGAGGATCGCTGGAAATCACGACAAACCCGATCAACAGCAGCACCATCACGCCGAATGGCACACGATAACGCACATCGAGCGCCTTGCCGCTGTAGAACGGGGCGTTCGAGACCATCGACAAGCCCGCATACAGGGTGATGGCGAATGCGGCCCACGGCATCCACAGCTCGCGTACTGGCAGCTTGTTATCAATGGCGAGCCAGACAAACCCTGCCACCAGCGCTGCTGCAGCCGGACTCGGCAGCCCCTGGAAGAAGCGCTTGTCGACCACACCGATGTTGGCGTTGAACCGTGCCAGCCGCAGGGCCGCGCCCGCGCAATAGACAAAGGCGGCGAGCCAGCCCCATTTGCCGAGATCTCGCAGAATCCATTCATACATCACAAGGGCCGGTGCCACACCAAACGAGGTCATGTCCGACAGCGAATCATACTGCTCGCCGAATGCGCTCTGCGTATGCGTGATACGCGCCACGCGTCCGTCCATGCCATCCAGCACCATGGCGGCGAAGATGGCGATGGCAGCCGATTCGAAATTGAGATTCATCGCTTGTACGATGGCGAAGAAACCCGCGAACAGCGCTGCGGTCGTGAAAGCGTTGGGCAGCAGGTAGATACCGCGCCGGCGCGGACGGGGCGGTTCAAGCTCGAGCGGATCGTCGTCGGGCATGTCGCTGCGCGCCGCCTGGTTGCGACGGAACGAGCGGGTCGGGGCGACGCCCGCGCCAAAACGTTTGTTGCGCCGGTTAAAGGCCGCCATTTCAGTCTCCCTGCGCCTCGGCGGGCGGGTCCAGTTCGGCGAGAATCGTCATGGTGGCATACACCTTGTCCCCAATTGTCACACGCGGTCGCGCGGTCAACGGCAGGTACACGTCCACACGCGAGCCGAAACGGATGAAGCCGTAGCGCTGACCACGCTCTACCGCCTCACCGGCCCGCACATAGCAGAGGATACGCCGCGCAATCAATCCCGCAACCTGCACCGAAGTCACGATGAGCCCGTCGGTACGGCGAATTACCATGGCGTTTCGCTCATTTTCGATCGACGCCTTGTCGAGGTCGGCATTCACAAACTTGCCCGGCGCATAGCTCACAGACTCGACCGTGCCATCCACAGGAATGCGGTTCGAATGCACATTGAACACATTCATGAACACGCTGATCTTCAGCGCATCACGATTCGCATACGGATCGTTGACCTGCTCGACCGCGACGATGCGGCCATCCGCCGGCGAGAGGATCGCGTTGGCCTGCGTCGGCACGGGCCGGGGCGGATCGCGGAAGAACTGCAGCACGAAGATGGTCAGCACCCACAGCGGCCACGACCACCACAACCCGGCACTGAAATGCACCACACAGGTCAGGGCGAAGATGATCAGCAGGAATGGCCAGCCTTCTCTTGCGATGAGGGGGTGAGGATAGTTCATGCGGTCCGGTTCAGAAAAAAAGTATGACAAGGATAACAAAAAGCCGTTCACATCCACTCAGGACGTGAACGGCTTTTCTCAGACGGTCTGCGTCAGCGACGCTCCCTTCATGTGGGAACAGCAGACAACATGGCCACTGCAGAACAGATCGACGCGATCAGTTCTTGGTCTGGTCAACGAGCTTGTTCTTGGCGATCCAGGGCATCATGGCGCGCAGCTTGGCACCCACTTCCTCGATCTGGTGCTCGGCCGTCAGGCGGCGGCGCGACTGCAGGGTCGGCGCACCGGCGCGGTTTTCCAGGATGAAGCTCTTGGCGTACTCACCAGTCTGGATGTCCTTCAGGCACTGGCGCATCGCTTCCTTGGTCGCATCCGTGACCACGCGCGGGCCGGTGACGTACTCACCGTACTCGGCGTTGTTCGAGATCGAGTAGTTCATGTTGGCGATGCCGCCTTCGTAGATCAGGTCCACGATCAGCTTGAGTTCATGCAGGCACTCGAAGTACGCCATTTCGGGCGCGTAGCCGGCTTCCACCAGCGTCTCGAAGCCAGCCTTGATGAGTTCGACGGTACCGCCGCACAGCACGGCCTGTTCGCCAAACAGATCGGTCTCGGTCTCTTCGCGGAAGTTGGTTTCGATGATGCCGGCACGGCCGCCGCCGTTGGCTGTGGCGTACGACAGGGCGATGTCACGGGCAGCGCCGGACTTGTCCTGGTGCACGGCGATCAGGTGCGGCACGCCACCACCCTGGGTGTAGGTGCCGCGCACGGTGTGGCCCGGGGCCTTCGGCGCGATCATGATCACGTCGAGGTCGGCACGCGGGATCACCTGGCCATAGTGCACGTTGAAGCCGTGCGCGAAGGCCAGCGCAGCGCCTTCCTTGATGTTGGCGTGTACTTCCTTGTTGTACACGTCGGCGATCTGCTCGTCGGGCAGCAGCATCATGACGACGTCCGCGCCCTTCACGGCTTCGGCGACTTCCTTGACCTGCAGGCCGGCATTCACGACCTTGTTCCACGAAGCGCCGCCCTTGCGCAGGCCAACGGTGACCTTCACGCCGGATTCGCTCAGGTTCAGCGCGTGGGCATGGCCCTGCGAACCGTAACCGATGATGGTGACGTTCTTGCCCTTGATCAGCGACAGGTCTGCGTCTTTGTCGTAAAACACTTTCATGATGTTTTCCTTCGTTTCCTAGATAGTGGCTGGAGGCCGGCTTCGTGGGCCGGCTCCGTGTTTTTTGCTGCTGAGATTAAACCTTCAGGATGCGCTCGCCGCGGCCGATGCCCGAGCCGCCGGTACGGACGGTCTCAAGGATGGCGGTGCGGTCGATCGCGTCCAGGAACGCATCGAGCTTGACCCCGTTGCCTGTCAGCTCGATGGTGTAGGTCTTCTCGGTAACATCGATGATGCGGCCGCGGAAGATGTCGGCGGTGCGCTTCATTTC
>DATLHT010000377.1:0-12323 GCA_035539795.1 Burkholderiaceae bacterium | reverse complement strand
CGTCTTCCACGCGCTCGCGCAGCTCGGGCTCGAGCTCGTCGTACACGCCCACCATGCCGCGTTGACGATGCCCATGTCCATGCCGGCCTGGATCGCGTGGTACAGGAACACGGTATGGATCGCCTCGCGCACCGCGTCGTTGCCGCGGAACGAGAAGCTCACGTTCGATACGCCGCCGCTGACGTGCGCATGCGGCAGGTGCTCGCGGATCCAGCGTGTGGCGTTGATGAAATCGACCGCGTAGTTATTGTGTTCCTCGATGCCGGTGGCAATGGCGAAGATGTTGGGGTCGAAGATGATGTCTTCCGGCGGGAAGCCGACTTCGTTGACAAGGATGTCGTAGCTGCGCTTGCAGATCTCGGTCTTGCGTTCGAAGGTATCGGCCTGGCCTTTCTCGTCGAACGCCATCACCACCGTAGCGGCACCATAGCGGCGCAGCAGCGTAGCGTAGTGGCGGAACGGTTCTTCACCTTCCTTGAGCGAGATCGAGTTGACGATGGCCTTGCCCTGCACGCATTTCAGGCCGGCTTCGATCACGTCCCATTTGGACGAGTCGATCATGATCGGCACACGTGCGATGTCCGGCTCGGAAGCGATCAGGTTGAGGAAGCGCACCATGGCCGCCTTCGAATCGAGCATGGCTTCGTCCATGTTCACGTCGATGACCTGCGCGCCGTTCTCGACCTGCTGCCGCGCCACGGCCAGCGCTTCATCGAACTGCCCGTTCAGGATCATGCGGGCGAAAGCCTTGGAGCCGGTGACGTTGGTCCGTTCGCCAACGTTCACGAACAACGAATCGGGTCCGACGTTAAAGGGCTCGAGGCCCGACAGGCGCATCGGGCGGATGGGATCGGACGGGAGCTGGGCGGTGGTCATGTTTTCGGATTCTGTGATTCTGTCGGGCCGCGCCGGGGTCGGCGCGGGCGCTCGTGCCGTCAGGCGGCGTCGCGGTACTGATCGGGCCAGGCGCGCGGCTTGCGGTTGGCGACGCGTGCCGCAATGGCCGCGATGTGTTCGGGTGTGGTGCCGCAGCAGCCACCCACCAGGTTGACGAGTCCGGCGGAAGCGAATTCGTCAACCAGCGACGACGTGGTCTCCGGGGTTTCATCAAAACCGGTATCGCTCATCGGGTTCGGCAGGCCGGCGTTCGGATAGCACGAGACCGCCACGTCGCAGATCTTCGACAGTTCGGCGATATAGGGGCGCATCAGGGCCGCACCCAAGGCGCAGTTCAGGCCGAAGGTAATGGGCCGCGCATGGCGCAGGCTGTTCCAGAAGGCTTCCACGGTCTGGCCGGAGAGAATGCGGCCCGAGGCGTCCGTCACCGTACCGGAGACCATCACGGGCAGGCGCTCGCCCGTATCCTCGAACAGCTGGTCGATGGCGAACAGCGCGGCCTTGGCATTGAGCGTGTCGAAAATGGTTTCCACCAGAAACACGTCGGCGCCGCCTTCCAGCAGGCCCTTGCCTTGCTCGTAATAGGCATCGCGCAGCGTATCGAAGTTGACGTTGCGCGCGCCCGGATCGTTGACGTCGGGCGAAATACTGGCGGTCTTCGGCGTCGGGCCGAACGCGCCGGCCACGAAACGCGGCTTGTCCGGCGTGCTGAAGGCATCGCAGGCCGCGCGTGCCAGCTGGGCCGAGACGCGGTTCATCTCGTAGGCCAGGTCGGCCATCTCGTAGTCGGCCTGGGCCACGGTGGTGGCGCCGAAGGTATTGGTTTCGATCAGGTCCGCACCTGCGGCCAGGTACTGGTCGTGGATCTCGGGGATGATCTGCGGGTGCGTCAGGCTAAGCAGCTCGTTGTTGCCCTTCACTTCGTGCGCGAAATCGGCGAAACGCTCGCCGCGGTACTGGGCCTCGGACAGCTTGTAGCGCTGGATCATCGTGCCCATCGCCCCATCGAGGATCAGGATGCGGTCGCGCAGCAGCGCGGGCAACTGGGCAGCACGGGTATAGGGGCGATTGGCAGGCGACATGCGGGAACTCCAGGAAAGAGGTGATTTTACCAGTCCGGGCCGCGCTGCGCCTGTATTGGGGCGGGGCAGGGTACACTTCCGTCTCAACCGTATGATGCGCCGGAGACGCCATGAAGCACATGACCCCCAAGGAAGCGTTCGCGTTCCTGCAAGCTACCCCTCAAGCTCTGTTCATCGACGTACGCAGTGAAATGGAACACCTGTTCGTCGGACACCCTGCCGGGGCGCACCACGTGTCATGGAACGATGGGCCGGACTGGGAGGTCAATCCGCACTTCGTGCAGATGGTACGCAAGCTCGCCGGCCATGGCGATGCGCGGCCGATCGTGCTGATCTGCCGCAGCGGCAACCGCTCGCTGGCAGCCGGGGCGGCGCTGGAGGAGGCCGGCTTCACGGCCATCACCAATGTCACGCACGGTTTCGAGGGCGACCTGGATGCCCACCGTCACCGCAATTCGGTCAATGGCTGGCGCTTTGACGGATTGCCGTGGGAGCAGTATTGAAAGACTGAATTGACGCTGGAGACCGTTGAGCAGGGCTGCATCACGCGTCTTCTGACCCTGTGGCATACGCACCGTGTGCTCATCCAGGCTGTGTTAGCAGCGCCGTTTGTGCGCAGCAAGACGCTTTTAGAATGGTTCACATTTTCGGTCAAATGGCAGCGCTTTCCGCTGCCTACAATGACTCGCAATTCCAACTTCTTGCGAGCTGATCGATATGAAAAGTGTGACCTCACTCTTGTCGAAACTCACCACCTCCAGCAGCAGCACTTTCACTTCGACTGCCGAGAAAGGAGAGAAAAGCGGAAAGAACGGAAAAAGCGAAAAGCTTGCCTCCACGCCAGCCCAGGACATAACCGCCAAATCCCGGCCCGAGAAGGGCGAAAAAGCCGCCTCTCGTGACATTCAGGGCGCCGCGGGCAAACCGGGCAAGCACGAAATCAGGGAGACGAAAAAGGTTCGGACCAGCGAAGCCGCCAAGCAGGCCATCACGGCCGTGCTCGATGAGGCCGAGCGGCGGGAAATCCAGTACCGCACACCCATCGCGAAGACCTCGATGGGCATGACCTACGGCCCGTTTCCGAGCGAGCGGGCTGCCATGAGTTTCTTTCTTCAGGTGGGGCCGCAGCCTGTCTATGCGCCCCAGTCCCAGCCCCAGCTTTCGCCCCAGTCCTCGCCCCGGCTACAGCCTCAGTCCGTCAAACCGTCCTCTTCGCTTTCGTCTTCACGCAGCACGGGCAAATCGACCTCGGTTGCAAAATCCACTGCGGCTGCGCGTACGCGCGGCGATACGCAACTGGGTGATTCTGATCAGGAAATGCTCAAACGGATACGACGCCTCTGTAAGGATACGGTTGGCGTGGATATGACGCGCCACATGCTCACGGTAAAAGAGATCCAGCGATGGTGCCCAGGACTATCGCCTGCAGAAGTCCGGGCCTCCATTGCCACGCTCGAGGAACGTGGGATGATTCTGGTGGATCAGGAACATCCCAGCTACGTGTTCCTGCCAGTGCCTGCAGAAAAAAAAAGCAAATCGTCTTGCTCGACCACCAGTTCAACCAGCGGTCTGACCTCCAGTTCTGATTCCACTTCAGGTTCCGATGGTGCCAGGATGCCCGCTTTCTTTGCCAATATGAGCAGCGGGGAACGGCAATTCTATAAGCGTGGCAGCGTGGCTGCCTTGCTGCATCTCGTGGCTGAGGCGCGTGGTTTCACCTCATTGGATGTCAAAGTCATTGGGGACGCTCGACATTTCAGTATTTCCAAAGCCGTGCTGGAACAGGCCACGCGGAACGAGGATCCAGGCATTGGCATTCACCCTTATCTGATCCCCGAAGCGGTCCAAATGTTGCAAAAGGAAGCCGTCTGTCAGTCGCAGGATCCCGATGTGGCGGAATTGCACTTCAGCGGCTCCGCCCCTCAGCTCTGCAGGCTCATGAGGGACTATAGTTACCAGAGCTAAACAGGATCGAAAGGGCGGGAGGCGGGCTTGCACCGTCTCCCGCCTGTTTTTTTGTGATCGTCATACGACTCTGCTGCCTACTCTTGCGGGGCACAGAAATGTGCACGCTAGCCCGCCCAGTCGGCATGCGGGAAACTCGCCGGCGAATGCTTTTCGATCCTTAACAATCGTGCGTTGCGATATTCCCTATTCTGATTTCTGATGACAGGGAATTGGCGGCGCCACACTGCGCGGCGGGTTCCCGCCCGCCTCACCCCGCCCGGCGCGGTTGTTCCGCCCCGATGGCGGCGGTCATCACCACCTCGCCTCCGCTGCGCGGACGCAAGGACTAGAGCCGGCCAGAGCCCACCAGAGCCATTCCGGCCACCCCACCTGCCCAGGTTACCCACCGTGCCCAGCGGCACACCGGGTTGCCATCGCTGTTGCTGTCCTTCGCCGTACCTTGCCGTTTCTCATCGACAGGAGACGCAAATGGTTGAGTCCGTCAAGCGACCGATTGAATGGAGCATCGATTTTCTGGTGGGCGAAGTGAAGCGCTTCGGCACCACGCCTTCCACCAAGGCCGCGACGGCCCGGCGCAAAACCGAGGTGCCGCAGTACGATGCGCTGCCCAGCGGCCTCGCATGCGCCGCGCCGGTCCGGCGCAAGGTGCGCAAGGCCGCGCGTGCCGTCAGCCATCCCGGCCGGTCGCGCGCGGCCATCGGCAAGCCGACCAATGTGGTGAAGGACCTGGCCGTCAAGCACGGGGGCAAGATAGCGCGCGATATCAAACAGGCTGTCGCTCCGGCATCTGGCCCGCCAGTGCCCGTCAATACCGCTCCCGCCACCAATGAAGCCGCGTTCCGCACTTACATGCACAGCCTGTTTCCCGGATGGAAGGAAGAAGGCACGCCGGGTTTTGCTCTGGGTGACCTGGATATGGCGGACGAGCTCATGGCCGGTCTGCTCGAGCTATGTCGTGAACCGCGCTCCGCGGCGCCCTATGCCATGGCGATAGCTCTGGCGCAACGACTGGCTGACGCGACAGACGGTGATATCCGACATGCCCGGCAGGTATTTGGTTACATGACAGAGAACGCTGGTTGGCTGGACGCATTATTTCGGCCTGCTGATGCGCAGCCGCCAGAAGCGCTGCTGCAGAGACTGCAGCATGCATTGAATATTCATTATGCTGCTCGCAATGGCATCGGCGATAACGATCGTATTGATCTGCGCGAGCAAGAGAAAGAAACTCTCGCCCTGCGCGTCGCCATCAGCCTTAGTCGCCACCCGCACGATTTCCGCGCATTGCGCAAGCTGATCCATCCGGAACTGGCGCTCACGCCGGACGATACGCGCGTGTATACCAAGCCCGCGCCGCACTGGCTCGATCCCAGTGATCCGGGATGCGCGGATGGCCTGCTGCGGAATATCCTGCAGGCGCTCGATCTGGCGCAGACGACGACAGTGGCGGAGGACCGCCGGTATGCCGAGCGCTGCCTGACCATGCTGTGCGACCTGCGGGCCCGTCTGCCGGCGGAGCCGGCCGCGCTGGATGCGAATCACGCGTTCATGCAGTATCAGCAGGCGCTGACTGCTAACCAGAACGGCGACCTCTACGCCTGGAACCAGGGTTTCCGCAGCGAGGCAGATATCTGGGCGGCGGGCCGGCGCATGCAGAAGAACCCCATCTGGCTGCAGCGCAATGAGGCCATCATGAAGCGCGCGGTGCTCAAGTACATGCCTGCGCCGCTGCGCGTGCTGTTCTGGGGCAAGGCGCCGTTCCGCGGTGCGCGCATGGGCGATGGCGGCGCGAGCATGAAGCATCCGCGTGATGAAATGCAGGCGATCTACGACCACATGTTGTTAACGCTTTCGAGCCGCCTGTATCGGCATCTCGCAGGGTCAACGGCGCAGGACAAGGCGGACGCGCTGGTCGTGAAGCGTGGTGAGGTCATGGCGGCACGGCAGGCGCGCCAGCCGCAGGTGATCCGGGAAACCATCGAGAAACTGCTCTGGATGGAAGTCCATGAGCGCTTCACGAGCGAAGATTTCGAGCGTCGCGAAAACGCCGAACTGCGACTCCGCCTGGGCGCACGCGATGCGGCCATGCTCGATGCTGATGGCCGGGCCGCCCTGCGCACGGCTTTGCAGGCCAAATTCAGAGAGACCGGCATTCATGGTCGGGATCTGGAAGACTACTTGCGGCAAGCCGGCCACACACCGGACCCGGGCGCGTCACTCGACCAGCTGATCGCGCATTGCCTGCCGCGTCTGACCGCACCCTCGCTGCATAGGGCTTTCGATCAGTGGGGGTTGCTGTCGCCGGCCGGACCCATGCCGCAGATCGATAGGGAAGATACGCGGCATGCCACCACGCTCTTCGACGCATTGGGCGATATCGAAAAGGGCGATATCAAGCCACGTGATGCCTCCATTCGAGCGCTCAAGGATCACATGGTGAACATGGTGCGCCAGAATCAGGACAACAAATGGAGCCCCGAAGAAAAACTGGGTTCGGGCGTCAACGGCACGGTATTCGCCGGATTTACTAAGTTCAATTCATTCGGCGCGCGCATCACGGCCATTCTGGCGGGTTCTGCCTACTTCGGCATCGAGAGCAAGAACTGGGGCATGGAGATTACCTTCGGCCGGCGGACGCACCGCAACACGGGTGGGGACGTGCGCTACGTGGCGGGCTCCGAAGACGAACTCGGCGAGCATCTCAAGATGGCCGCAGTGGCATCGCTCGGGTACGACTCGGAGCATGTGGATACCGAAGGCATCAAGATTCTGGTACGGCGCGATTACGATGACAAGGGCGATATCCAGGTTCGGCAGAATGGCGAAGGGGTGGCCATTCCGGGCGAGAATGGCCAGAAGTTGCAGACGTGGCGCGACGAAAGCCAACGTGTGCTGGAGTTCTTTACTAACGCGGCGGAGAGCGGTCAGTTTCCGCATGTCGATCCGCGCCACCATGACGGGAACGCGCCGCCCACAGTGAAAGACTATGATCCGCGCGCCGTCTTCAACAGCTTTGCCACGGAATTCTTCGACAGCAAACTGATCTCGGTGAGCCAGACGCATGCGACCACTAGCACGCAGAAGGTTTCCGGTTATCTTGGTGGGATTGCACGTGCTGCGCTGGAGCGTAATGGACGCAAGTTTCAGATCGGCGGCAGCGCCGTGCTGCTGCAAGGCGTACGCACCGCGACCAAGAGTGCGACCCAGGACCAGAATGGCAAGCAGGCGCTGAACATGGTGTCATACAACCATGCGGTTGACCTGCGCTCTGGCATCGGTGTATCCGCTGTCGTCACGCCGGGTTTCAATGAAAGCATCATGCCATCCATGTCGGCCAATCCCATCGGCACGGGCGTGATGGTGACCTATCGCGCCAAGGAAACGCGCGGGCAGATTTCACTACTCCAGAAGGACGGCCTGACGGACGCGGTGTTTTCGTTTTCCGGCGAGAACTACAACCGTGCCGAGGATTTCCGGGCAGCAGTCGATGCAGATCGGGCAGCATGGGTGGGCTATTTCGGCAGTGAAGCCAAACTGAACGCGGCCATTGAGGACGTGCTCGCTTTCAAGGGGCAGAACATTGTCCTGATGATCCGGCGCCGCATGCGCGAGCACGTCGGCGTCCAGATCGACGCCCTGAATGCGCAGATCGCCTTCCATCAGTCCATTGTGGAGAATCCGCATCGCACCCCGAGGCAGCGTGAGCGTGCGGCAGCGCATATCCATGGCCTGCAGGCGGCAGTGGCGACCTTGCTGGCACGTCCGGACTCGTTCGAGCCGTTTGGCCTGGGTGCATTCTCACGCGTGGAAAAAACGCGCAGCCGGGGGATCAGCTACTACCTGCATTTCGCCAGTACCCAGACCCTCTCGGCTACGCAGGAACTGGTCTACATGTCGAGAAAGCCGGTCGAACGCGATAACGCGCGGCATCTGGGAGAAGAAGCGGATGGGGACCGGCGGCAGTATGGCAAATTGATGCAACGCGTGGAACGTCGGCTTTCCATGCATCCGGGTGATTCAGTCCGGCGGAAGAATCTGGAGCAATTGCGCGCCAGCTGGCAGTTGTTGCTGCAACTGCGGCAGGAAGCCCTGCAGAATCGGCTGTACGCGAAGCAACGAGACGTGGGCGAGCAGATCACGGCGGAGGAGCGCGCGGCGACGCTTGAGAATATGGCAAAGAGTCTGGAGGGTTTGTTGCACCATACTGACAAGCTTGAGGAGATTCGCGCCAGCAACCCGAGAGGCAACGGGTTGATTACCGAGATCTCCAATCCGTCCTATCATCTGTTGCGGACCATTCAAGCGCATTTCCTGTATCAGCTCAATCCCTCGCCTACGCCCCGGGCGGGCGATGCCAGGACACAGCAGGATGCGGCATTGCAAGAAATTTATGCGGTGATGGACGCCGTCAGGAACAACCCGATCATGCGGCAGAGCACCCAGTATTCCACTGTGTCAGAGAGCGGCTGGGCGGACCTCGATCAGTTGGCCGGGCATTGGGAGCGACTGCTGGCGGCGACACTGCAGGAGTCCGATAACGATGCTGACCAGGCGGAAGCGGATAACCTGCTGGCGCGCGCCGATGAGCGCAAGGAACTGGACCGGCAGCGTGCATCGTTGAGACGCCTGAGGGCCGGCGACATGTCGGATGACGAGTTCTTGCAGGAACAGCGGCGGCAGCATTACGGGCCGCATCGGCCGGCGCGTGAACGCCGTGCGGTGGAGTTTCGGGAACTGCAGATACGTGCCGCGGCCCATGCGCTCAGACGCGGCGAGGACAGTCGGTATCGCTATCCTCAACAGGAAAACTAGGGGCGTCGGGTGCTGGGTGTTGGGGCGAACTTCAGTGGAGCACGCCCCGCGCCGGGCGATGGCCGGCAACGGGGCGGCATGCGCGTGGATGCCATCCGCCGCAGGATGCGCCAGATGGCATCACGTCAATGCACGACCACCGGCTGCAGCATGACGGTATCGAAGCGGCCGAGAAAATCGTCCACTTCTTCTTCAGTCGGTTCGCTGGCGATCAGACGGCGCACATCTTCGCGGAAATGTTCGGCCAGCTTGCCGCCGAGATAGATTTCTCGGTTCAGGTGCTTGCCGACGATTTCATAGCCTGCTGTGGATTGCGCTCCGTCCTGCATGTCTGCTCCAAACTCGACCACGTAGTAGTTGTCGCTGTTGTAGATCATCTGCATGGCACACTCCTCGGATACGGATTCGCGGTTCTGCCGGAGGCATTCCGCGCTGTTGCTGCCTATCTGGGGACGCCGGGGCGTTCTTCAAGGGCTCTTGCGCTGCCGCGTCCGCCGCGTGCAATGTGGGCTGCGTCCGCACTTCCGTTGTACGCCACCACGGACAAAAAAGGGGCTTACTGCGACACTTGCTTGCAGTCTTGACGTTTTGTCACAACGATTTATCACTCCTTGCCCTGCCAGACGAGTTCGAACTGCAGCCCGTTCGGCTCGGTCTGGCGTAGCCGCGCCGGCATCCAGCCCAGGCTTTCCGCCAGCCACACCTCGACCATGCGCCGGTCCCCAGCGTGACGCGGCAGTCGCACAAAGTGGCGGGCCTGCACGTTGCGTCCGCCTGCCACGGTCACACTTTCCTCGCCGACGAACTGCACGCGAATCGCTTCCGCATCGCGCGTATCGACGACCTGGAAAGGCAGGGTATCGCCAGGTGTGGCATAACGCTGCGCCGCGCCACGCAAGAGCCCGACCATCTGCATGAAGACGCTGAAGCGGTCCTGCATACCGGGCGTTAATGGAACGCCGCTGCCGTTGCGGGAGAAGGTCACGGTGGGCGGCGTGCCGCGCCCGAATGTCGCGGTGGCCGGGTCGCGCCGGCCACGGAGCTCGGTATAGCGGTCGGGGGCCAGCCCATAGTCGTCGATGCTGCCGGTGCTTTGAAACGCGTAGCGGCCGAGGAAGGGAATGCTGGTTTCGACTTCCATCGTGTACTGCTTGCCGTCGGTTGCCCAGCGCAGGGTGCCGTTCTGGTTGCGGATGCCGTTGACGTATGTGTCGTAGCGCAAGGTCGTGGACGGCGGGAGGGCGAAATGTGCCGTATCGTCCGGGGCGCCGGCAGGGCGGACGGGCGCAGGCCGGGACGGCGCGGAAGCAGCCTGCGGTTCACTGGAACCCGGCGCGACGGTATCGGTGCCGCTCGGGGCGGTGGCGACAGGCGGCTGATCGGGTTCCAGAGCGGGCTGCTCTGCCGGGCGAGGTGGTACCACCTTGGGCGGTGGCGTGACCTTGACCGGCGCGGGCGGTACTGGTGGCGCGGGGGGCGATATCAGGCGTGCCTGGACGAGACGTGCCGCGTCGAGAATCGTGGCGGGCGCGGGCAGGCGTCCGAGCCATCCCAGTACGAGCAGGTGGAGGGCAATTACGGCAGCCGCGACCAATGCCCAGCGTCCGGCTGTGCGCCAGCGCCTAGCCATGTTGGCACCACCGCGGATATCGATGCACATGTGGGTGCGAGGGCGTCTCGAACATGCAAACCGCGTTACGGTGTCCGGCGGCATGCCATCCGGAAAGTGGCAGGTGACTCATATACGTCATAGTGTAGACTTTCTGCGCGCACCGGGGCGGCCCTTGGCTGGCCGTCCGCCAGCCCGCGCAGGCCGCAGCGCATCACTTTGGATCTGGATGCATCATGAAACTTGCCACACTCAAGGACGGTTCCCGCGACGGACAACTCGTGGTCGTGTCGCGCGATCTCAAAACGGCGCAGTTCGCTACTGCGGTCGCCGGTACGCTGCAGCGTGCGCTGGATGATTGGGGTTTCTTCGCCCCGCAGCTCGAGGATATTTACCAGGCATTGAACCAGGGACGCGCCCGCCATCCGTTTCCATTCGATCCCGCGCAGTGCATGGCCCCGCTACCGCGCGCCTATCAGTGGGCCGACGGTTCGGCCTACGTCAACCACGTCGAGCTTGTGCGCAAGGCACGCGGGGCGGAGATGCCGCCCGAGTTCTGGGTCGATCCGCTGATGTACCAGGGCGGTTCCGATGACTTCCTCGGGCCGCGTGACGATATCGTCTGCCGCAGCGAGGAACACGGCATCGACTTCGAAGGCGAAGTCGCAGTGGTGACTGGCGATGTGGGGATGGGCAGCACGGCCGAGCAGGCCGCCCAGCAGATCCGCCTGCTCATGTTGGTCAATGACGTGTCGCTGCGTAACCTGATTCCCGGCGAGCTGGCCAAGGGGTTTGGCTTCTTCCAGAGCAAGCCTGCATCGGCCTTTTCGCCTGTGGCCGTTACGCCCGACGAACTTGGCGCGGCATGGCGCGACAGCAAGGTGCATCTGCCGCTTACCGTGCACTGGAATGGTCGCAAGGTGGGGGCGCCGGATTGCGGTACCGACATGGTGTTTGATTTCGGCCAGCTGATCGCGCATATCGCCAAGACGCGCAACGTGCGCGCCGGCAGTATCGTCGGCTCGGGCACGATCTCCAATGTGGATCGCAGCAAGGGGTACTGTTGCATTGCCGAGCAGCGCATGCTGGAGATCATCGACAGCGGTGCCCCGGTCACGCCGTTCATGCGCTTCGGCGACACGGTGCGGATCGAAATGTTCGATGCGCAGGGTGCGTCGGTATTCGGCGCGATCGAGCAAACGGTCGAGGCTTTGGCAAGCGCATAAGCCCGGGACAACGCCGCGGACTCCGTATGGACGATCCGTGGGTTGCGCCCGATGCGTGCGACAAGTGTTCCCGATCGTCGTGGGCGTGCTCCATGAGGGTTTTCCCGTGACGGCCTGTTCCGCTATGCTGTGATGAGTCGTGGAGCGGAGGGGCGCAAATGTTTGGACAGATGCCGGATTTCAGTAATAGCTTCGATATGCTGCGCAAGATGTGGGAACAATCGGCCATGCCGGCCGGCCTGATGCCGGGCATGAGCGGCTTCGGTGCACCGCCGGTCAGCCTCGACGATCTGGAGAAACGTATCCAGGATCTCAAGGCCGTGGAAAGCTGGCTGCAACTCAACGCCAACCTGCTGCGCTCGACCATCCAGGGTCTCGAGGTGCAGCGTGCCACGCTGGTCGCGTTGCAAACCTTCGGTGCCACACTGTCGCCCGAAGCGGTGCAGGCTACGATGGCACGCATGGCAGAGCGTCCCGAAGCGGCTCCCGCTGCGCCGAAGCAGGCGCAGGAGCCGACGCCAGAGCCCACACCCGAACCGGCCGCTGACGCCTCGGGGTCGGACAAGACGGGTCGGGCGGATAAGATGCACGATACCGCTGCGGCTTCCGCCGATGCCGGCCAGATGGCCGACAACGCGGCGCTCTGGTGGAATTTGTTGCAGCAACAGTTCAACCAGATTGCCAGTTCGGCGGCCGCAGCTACGATGCAGCCGTTTGGTGGGCTGGCGT